>CAZQQE010000007.1:0-19145 GCA_964595325.1 uncultured Thermoplasmatales archaeon
CCTTGCCCCGGGGCTTGTAATAACCTTGAAGTCAATTGAGAGGTTGTCGGTCACATCCACGCCGCGCCTCCCGAGCATGTATGCCCCTTCCGTATTCTCCCTGAAGAAAACCCAGTCGATACCTTCCGAAGGCACTTTCACGGGGCGAACGTTTGCAAAAAGGTCAAGTTCCCTTCGCATTGCAACATTCGCACTCTCTATGTTGGGCCATTTATCGCCTTTCTTGGGCGTTGTCGTCGGTCCTTTAAGCAGAACATGGCATTTCTTAATTTCTTCGAGAACATCGTCCGGAATCGCCTTCATGACCTTTGCCCTGTTCTCTATGGTAAGGCCGTCTATGGTTCTTATCTCGACTTTACCATTTTCAATCTCTTTTTTGAGCAAAAACTCAAGCACCCTTTTTGCTTTCTCACTTATATAGGGGCCGATGCCGTCGCCGCCGACAACTCCTATAATGATGGGTTTGAGTTTTGAGTAATCAATCCACTCGTCGTCTTTCTTTAACTTTTCCACTCTCTCAATCTGCTCCTTCAGTATACTCTCGAAGTGCTCCTTCGCCTCTTCTATCTCTTTTTCATACATTATTTACCTCCAAACATTTCTTTCTCCTCTTCCGGTGAGATGTAAAGTATATCATCGTACGGATGGCGGTATAGCCTGGCTTTCTGCCTCTTCTGATCCATGGCATGTCCCATGAATCCTATGCTCCTGCCGAGCACAAACAAAGCGTTCAGCCCGCCCATGTTTATGAATTCGTCTATGTCCTCGTCGGTGAACATGCCCGTGTTTTTCATTAAATCGACAAAGAGAATGCCTATGCATCCGTCAACATTTAGTATGAGATTGTTTCTCTTTGCCGTTGTCACCTTTTCAACCTCGAGCGCATAGTTCAGCAATTCTGTCTTCGGAAAGTTTTCGAAGGCGTATTCCTTCAACAACTCAACCCTCTTGTCCGGATTCTGCACGCTCTTCACCCTATGACCTATGCCCGGAATGTACATTCCCTTTGCTTTCATGTCTTCCACGAACTCTTCTGGAGAAAGCCCTGCCTCGTATGCATGTTTGAAGTGCCGGGCAGCATCTGCTATTGCACCGCCGAATCTCGGCCCGATGGTAAGCAATCCGGATGCCAGAGCATCGATGATATCCTTGCCTGCTCTCGATGTTATTATCGCATTGTGGGCACCGCTGACTGCCGGGCCGTGGTCTGCAGTAATCATTATCGCCAGTTCTATGAATTTGCGTGCATATTCCGGCAGAAGTTTCTTGAACCACAGCAGCCCCACCACCCCGCCGACGCCGATGTCGTCCCCTATTACCTTTGAAATCGGCATACCCGCATACATCAATTCCTCGCCGCTGTCATTCGATATGGTACAGATGAAATTCCTCGGTTTTCTTATTGCCCCTGCTTTCAGTGCTTTATCGTAATCCATGGGCACAACGGGCGGCTCCACTTCCTCTCTTTCAACTATTTTTCCTTCCTCTTTCAGCTTCAGATAAACTTTCTTTATTGTGTCGCCGAGTTCGTCAAATGAGTT
Source organism: uncultured Thermoplasmatales archaeon (assembly GCA_964595325.1). Classification (GTDB taxonomy): domain Archaea; phylum Thermoplasmatota; class E2; order UBA202; family DSCA01; genus VBQP01. The sequence goes on from CAZQQE010000007.1 coordinate 1,542, forward strand.
CGGGACGATGGCTCCCGCCTCTTTCAGTGCTGCTGCCTTTGCATCCGCCGACTCGCTTGCCGCACCGCTCTTCGCTCCTGCATGACCGAACTGCACCTCGCCCGTGAAAACCTTGGCGCATGTGCCGGTAACCCATGCAACAAGCGGTTTTGTTATTCTGCCGTCCTTCAACGCCTCGACAACCTCATATTCCTTCGTACCGCCGACCTCGCCGAGCATTACCATCATCTTTATGTCCGGATTTTTTTCGTATCTCAAAAGATGGTCGATGAGGGTTGAACCCGGATAGCGGTCTCCTCCCACCGCAATGCCCTCGTAAACACCGTCGCTGTTCTGCTGGATGATGTTGAACATCTCGTTGACCATGCCGCCTGAGACGGAAACAAGCCCCACGGAGCCGGGGCGGTAGAGTTTCAGCGATTTGAGGTTGTCTATTGCACCGCCGGTATTCCCGATTTTGAATGCCCCCGCCCTCAACCCGCCGACCGTCGCAGGCCCTATCACCCATTTGCCTTTTTTCCTGGCAAGATGCGCAATCTCCCTTTCCCGCCGTTCCGGCACGCCTTCCGCTATGACCGCTATCGTCCGTATGTTGTCGTTCTCCAGGGCTTCCTTCGTTGTCTGGTATGCGGAACGGTATGACGAAAAATTGACCATAACATCTGCCTCAGGATGGCGGGCGGTTGCATCCTCCAGTTTCCGGTACATGGGTATGAGTATCTCCTTCGTTCCGAAAAACACCTTTATATATCCATCCCTTGTGGGATTTATGACCGCAGCAACCGACGGCTTTTCCCTCCTGCAGAGGTAGTCGAAATCGAGCATTCTCTGAATGGCGCGCTGCTGATTTCCGTAAACAATAGCCCTCGTCTTTTCATTAAACAATTCATAATCTTCCATTACTGCTCACCTCCTTCAAGGGCGATTTTAACAACCCTTGTCATGTGCATCTCGGGCCCGTATACCTCTATGGGAACTCCAAGCTCTTTTCCGAGTTCCTTCATCAGCCTCAACCCCTCCTGATAGTTGGGCCCGCCCCTCCTGACGTATATTTTCACATTATGCTCCTGCAATTTTTGTTTGTACTCTCTCAACGCCTTTATTATGCCCTGAAATGTTTTTGCGACGTCGGTGAAGTTGGCAATTCCCCCTCCGATAATCAGCACCTTGCCCCTCGGGTCTTTCTCCCGTGTCATGAGATCCAACACCGTTTTCGCATACTCGTATGTTTCATCCGTCGTCGGATTTCCGCTGTACTCGCCGTAATTGGCAAGCTCGTTTCCGTATCCGAGGTCGACTATGGTATCCGCATAAATGACGCTTGCTCCTCCTCCTGCGACCATCGTCCATATCCTGCCGTGGGGATTCAACACCGTGAGCTTCATGCTCGCTCCAGATTTTTCGTCCAGCTCCTTGATATATTTCTCCTCGGGCGTCAAATCCCTGCCGAAAGGAGCAGGAAATTCTATATCACCCCACTTCTTTGCCATCCAGAATAAAGCGGTATCGTCGAGTTTCGCCACTGTGTCAAGAGGTATAATTTCGTTTCCGTTTGTTACGGCAAAGGGGTTCAACTCAAGCATCGCATAATAAAGTTCCTTGTAAAATTTATACAAAGCTTTTATGAATGATTCCATTGTTTCAAGCATATCACCGGACAGCTGGCCGGAAAGTTTTGATTTTATATCTATATCGTCTATTTCCTTATCGATAGGAATATCTATCGCTATGACCTTGTCCCAGTTCTCCTCTATGTCAACCCCTCCTGCCGTTGAAAAATAAATGTGGTCTGCCTCACGGTCATCCTTTATTGCAATGTAATATTCTTTATCATGCTCAACGTAGGGCTCCACGAGAAAATGTGTCAGCCTGCCTTTTACTCCTGTAATTTCAACAATGCTATTCATCCTTTCTTCTATCCAGCGCTTTGCTTCATCGAAGGTCGCATTAAGCAAAATCAGACCGTGCTTACCTCTCTTCCCGAAAAGCTGGTCTGGCTTGACCACAAGCTTCTTTTCTCTCATCCACGGCTGCTCGTTTGCCACTTCGTCAATCGAACGGTCGGGCGTCACCAGTGCTCTTTCCTCCGGAAGTTTGAATTTTCCGTCTGAAAACTCCGGAAGGTATGAGGCAAGCATGCGCTTTGCATCATATTCCCTAATTCCTCTCTGTGCCATTTTTATTCCTCCTCTTCTATACTTTTCATTTTTAACTTTCCTAACTCCCAACTTTCTTTTTTATCCACGGAAGGAGACCGCCTGTCACCATTATCTCCATCTCCTTCTCGCCCAAATCGTGCTTGACTCTGTATTCCTTCCCCTTCGTAACGTTTCTGAGAATCATCTCACGGGGCAAATCGCCCACCTTTATCTCCAGCTCATCTCCCTGTTCTATTTCGTCATAATCCGACGGCTCGGCAAATGTGAGCGGAAGGATGCCGAAATTTATGAGATTTGCTCTGTGGATGCGGGCAAAAGATTTCGCAATAACTGCCTTTATTCCCAGATGCTTCGGGGCTATGGCGGCATGCTCCCTGCTCGAACCCTGTCCGTAGTTCTCTCCGCCGACGATAAAACCACCGTGCTTCTCCGTCGCCCTGCTGGCAAAACTTTCGTCAACTTGGGAGAAAACATATTTCGATATCTCCGGGATGTTGCTCCGCAAAGGTAAAATTTTGGCTCCGGCTGGCATGATATGGTCTGTGGTTATGTTATCCCCCACTTTCAGCAGAACTTCTCCCTCGAATTTTTCGGGTAGGGGCGGAAAGTCCGGCAGAGGCTTTATGTTCGGTCCCCTTATGATTTCAACTCTCGATGCCTCCTCCGTCGGAAGGGGCGGGATTATCATATTATCTCTCACAATAAATTTATCCGGAAGTTTTATGTCAGGAGCTATGCCCATGTCTCTCGGGTCGGTCAAAACACCTTTTATCGCCGTGGCAGCCGCAGTCTCCGGGCTGACGAGGAAGACGCCTGCATCCTTCGTTCCGCTCCTGCCCTCGAAATTGCGGTTGTACGTCCTAACGCTTATCGAACCGGACGGAGGCGCACCGCCCATACCTATGCACGGCCCGCATGCGTTTTCTATTATACGAGCACCCGCATCTACCAGATAGTTGTATTCCCCGCTCTCCACCAGATGCTCAACAACCTGACGCGAGCCCGGATTTATGAGCAGAGAAAGATTCGGCGCTATGGTATGCCCTTTCAATATCCGGGCAACAATCTTCAAATCTCTGAGGGATGAGTTAGTACATGAGCCAATTGTAACCTGCTGCACCTCCGTGCCTTCTGCATCTCTCACTCTCTTCACGTTCCCGGGGCTGTGGGGAAGCGCAACCATGGGTTCAAGTTCGCTCAGATTAATTTCGATGATTTCATCATAGTCCTCGCCGTCCGCCTCCAGCCTGACCCACTGCTCCGCCCTTCCCTGAGCCTCGAACCATCGGCGGGTTACATCATCGCTCGGAAAAATGCTTGTCGTCGAGCCCGTCTCAGTCCCCATATTCGTTATCGTCGCCCTCTCCGGCACGCTGAGCGTCTTCACCCCCTGCCCGAAATACTCGAAAACTTTACCAACTCCACCTTTCACGTCAACCCGTCTCAGCAGCTCCAGAATGACATCTTTTGCAGATACCCATGCCGGCAGTTTACCGGTAAGGCGAACACCCACAACCTTCGGGCATTTCAATGTAAAAGGCTCTCCGGCCATGGCAGCCGCAACATTCAGCCCTCCTGCGCCTATCGCCAGCATGCCCACGCCGCCCGCCGTAGGCGTATGGCTGTCGCTCCCCAGCAGAGTTTTTCCCGGACGTGCGAACCGTTCGAGGTGAAGCTGGTGGCATATTCCATTCCCGGGGCGGGAGAAATATAGGCCATAGCGGGCTGCTATTGACTGGAGATAGCGGTGGTCGTCTGCATTCCTGAAATCCGATTGAAGGGTATTGTGGTCGACATAGCTCACGCTTAACTCAGTTTTCACTCTCGGTATTCCCATCGCCTCAAATTCGAGATAAGCCATTGTGCCCGTGGCGTCCTGAGTCAATGTCTGGTCAATTTTTATAGAAATATCGGAACCGGCCTCCAGCTCCCCTTCAACAAGATGTTCCTCTAATATTTTCTTTACTAGATTCATCCTGATGTTATATGGGCATCCCATTATAAATAATTTTTCTTAAATCATAAAAATTCGTTAAAATATTATTATTTTGTATATTATTTATCTAAGCAATGCAACATTTTAATAAAAATACATGCAAAATAAAATTTTTGTATATTGGAAAAATCTACTTTTTTCTGCCTTTTTTGGCAACTTTGTCTATAGTTACGGTGTACCCGCAGTCGTTGCATTCCAGAAAAACATGCTGTTCGGGGACAAGCCCGTCGGTTGACCACGGCACCCTCAAAACTATGCTCACATTCTCGCTGCCGCATTTCGGGCATCTGAACTCTTTTTCCATATCATACGAATAAGTCGGACGGATAAAACGATATTGATTTACCCCATCATCAAAATCATCTCTCTGACTATTTTTGCCGCAGCCATGGCTGTGATGCCGCCTGCATCATAAACCGGCGATAACTCAACGACATCAAAGCCCACAATGTTATCCTTTATTTCTCTCAAATTGTAAAGAGACGAGAGCAACTCCTCCGTTGAAAAACCACAGGGCTCGGGTGTTCCCACACCGGGAGCGAAAGCCGGGTCGAGAACGTCAATATCTATGGTAACATACACCGGTTTTCCGAGTTTCTTTATTTTATCAACATCATCTTTTCCCATCAACTTCATTGAAAGATTTGTGTTCTTCGCAAATTCCCATTCCTCCCTCTCTCCGCTCCTTATTCCGAATTGATAAATGCTCCGGGTGACTTCATAGCAACGTCTCATCACGCATGCATGGGAAAATTTATCTCCCAGATATTCGTCCCTCAAATCGCAATGGGCGTCAAACTGGATGATGGCGACATCTCCGATAACATCCTTTATCCCCCGCACAATCGGATAAGTTACGGAATGCTCGCCCCCCAGTGTTATTATCTTCTTGCCCTGCTTTACAATCTCCTCCGAAACGGATGCTATGTCATTAAATATCTCTTCGGTACCGCCGAACAGTGAAATATCCTGCAAATCGCAAAGCTTGGAGTCGACCAAATCTTTTTTCAGCACGGGACTGTAAGTTTCTATATTCCATGAAGCTTCCCTTATCGCCCCGGGCCCGAATCTTGCGCCGGGACGGTAGCAAACTGTTTTATCGTACGGGATACCGAATATTATGCCGTCTGCATCATCGAAGTCGTCGCCGGCGCACGTGAAACGTGTAAAATCCTCAAAATATTTTGCTTTGATATTATTTTTCATAGTATCTATATAGTTAAGTATAACATCAATATAAAAATGTTGCAGCCGTTCAGTTCGATAAATCCTCGGAGAATATGTGATACGGCAGCTTTTTCATCCCGATTTTTTCATAAGCCTTTATAGCGTCCCTATTGTCTTCATGGACATAGAGTCGAAGTTCGCAAACGCCGTTTTCTATGGCCATTTTCTTTATTTCATCTATCAGCATTTTCATCACTCCTCTCCTCCTCCGGTCATTACGAACATATATGCTCTGCAGCCACCAGATGTCCTTGCTTCTCCAGTCGCTCCACTCATATGTCACCATTAACTGTCCCACAATGCCGCCTTCTTCAGCCACAATGTAAAAACCCTTTTCCTCATTTTCAATAACCGTTTTTACACCTTTCAGCGTTTTTTCATAACATATTTTTGCATTTTCAGATTCAAGTGCAAGTTTGATATTGTTTTTCGCTATTACTTCTGCATCCTCAGGGTAAGCTTTACGTATAAGCATGATTGTAAAGCGTTCATGCCTAAAAATAGTTTTTACAAAGGGTTATGCTTTGTGCAATAAAAGGAGAGAACGGTAAGCTGAGATAATTTGAATTCTCTTCTTCGAACTGGTCTATCGTCTCTTCAAGCATTAAAATATTATACAAAGAACGTTGGCTTTGTTTATCCGCACCTTTTGGGCATTTATCCGCACTTTTTATTTGTTTATTTGTACCCCCAAATACTGAAAAGTGTAAATATTTCAAAAATTTTTACCATTATCATAAATTATCTGTCCATCATTAAAAAAACTTTATATATATAACTCCAATCACGATAGAACGATGGGTTTTGCAATGGCAGAGAAAAAAACTCAAGTTCACGGCAAGGTTTTCATAATAAAGGACAGATGTAAGGAATGCGGTTTTTGCATAGAATTCTGCCCCGAAGGCGTTTTGCAGAAGTCAGAAGAATTCAATTCCAAGGGGTACCATCCGCCGAAGTTGGTTGAGACTGAAACCAATAAATGCATAGCATGTGGATTCTGTTCGATGATATGCCCTGACTTTGCAATATTTGTTGAGAAGGAGGAGAACAATGAAGGGCAAGATTAACTTCTGGAATGGTGATGTTGCAGCTGCCGAGGGGGCGATAGCCGCAGGCTGTAAATTTTTTGCCGGTTATCCGATAACTCCTGCTAGCGATATAGCAGAGCATATGTCCTTCCGCATGCCTCAGGAAGACGGGGTTTTTGTTCAGATGGAGGATGAGCTTGCATCTATGGCTGCTATTCTCGGGGCATCGTGGGGCGGGGCGAAGGCGATGACGGCGACAAGCGGTCCCGGCTTTTCCCTGATGCAGGAGAATATCGGTCTGGGAATGATAACGGAAACGCCCTGCGTTGTGGTGGATGTTCAGAGAGCCGGTCCCTCAACGGGAATGCCCACGCTGGTCGGGCAGGGGGATATTATGCAGGCAAGATGGGGCAGCCAAGGCGACTATGAAACAATAGCCATAAGCCCTTCCTCCCCTCAGGAAAGTTTCGATTTGATGGTGAGAGCATTCAACCTATCGGAGAAGTACAGAGTTCCAGTCATGTTTTTGATGGATGAATGCGTTGCCCATATGAGTGAACGTGTTGTCATGCCCCCCAAAAAAGAGATACCTGTGGTCGAGCGCCTTCTGCCGAATGTACCGCCTGACGAATATTTGCCATTCAAGCCTGTAAATGACATAGCGCCCATGGCTACGGCCGGTATGGGATACAAGGTTCATGTGACTGGTTTGACTCACAATGAGAAGGGTTATCCCGATACAACCTCGCTGGAAACGCAGGAATGGCTCGTGAAAAGAATCTGCGATAAAATAAGGAACAACGAGGAAAAAATAAGAGATATAGAGGAGTATGAGATGGATGACGCAGAGATTGCCATCGTATCTTTCGGAATCACGGCTCGCTCTGCAAAAGCAGCCGTAAAGGCAGCCAGAAAGAACGGCAAAAAAGTGGGGCTCATACGACTCAAGACAATATGGCCGTTTCCTTCGTCGTATTTCGAAAATATTGCAGACAGCATCAAAAAATTCATGGTGGCTGAGATAAACTACGGACAGGTAAAATTTGAAGTTGAGAGAAGCGTGCACGGAAAGGCTGAAGTGGAGTTGTTGCCAAAATTCGGAGGGGCTGTTCACAAGCCGGCGGAAATATACGAAGAAATAAAGAGGGAAGAAAATGGAACATGAGGCGAATCATCATCCGATGGACAAATATCTCAGGGCAGACCGTATCCCCCATATATGGTGCCCCGGCTGCGGGCTGGGCATAGTTATGGACAGTTTTCTTCATGCGATAGACGAACTGAAAATAGACATGGATGACCTTGCCGTTGTTTCCGGAATAGGATGCACGGGAAGGGCGGCGGGATATATAGACTGTGATTCGTACCATACGACCCACGGGAGGGCAATACCGTTTGCAACGGGGTTGAAACTGGCGAATCCGAAAATGAAGGTTGTTGTCATAAGCGGTGACGGCGACTTGTTTGCCATCGGGGGCAACCATTTCATCCATGCAGCCCGCCGTAATATTGATATCACTGTCATAGGCGTTAACAACTACAACTACGGCATGACCGGTGGGCAACTGGGACCCACCACCCCGCTCGGGGCGAGGACGGCAACCAGCCCTTACGGGAACATCGAACATCCCTTCAATTTGTGCCACGTTGCCCATGCTTCCGGCGCCGTGTATGTTGCAAGGTGGACGGTTCTTCATGCCATCCGCCTCAAAAATTCGATAAAAGAGGCGTTGGAAAAAAACGGCTTTTCTTTCGTGGAAGTCATACCGGCATGCCCCACGACTTACGGCAGGCGGAATAAAATGCCGACAGGGCTGGACGAGATGAGGTATTATCGTGATCATTCCGTCATAAAGCACGGAATAGACCCGTCGCAGGCGGACATAGAGATAGGGAAAGACATTGTTGTCGGGAAATTCATAGATATTGAAAAGCCGACATATAGCGATGCATTTGAAGAGTTGAGAAAGAGGGCAAAAGAATGAAGAAGGAAGTAAGATTTTCCGGATACGGCGGTCAGGGAATAATACTCATGGGCAATATCACCGCAAAAGCCGCAGTTCTCTATGACGGCAAGCATGCGGTATACACTCCTTCATACGGGCCCGAGGCGAGGGGAGGGGCTGCAAGCTCTAATGTTATAATATCGGACGAGGAAATTGATTATCCGTATGTCACGGACATAGACGTGCTAGTGGCAATGAGCCAGCTCGGATATGAGAATAACCGCCGGTTGCTGAAGAAAAATGGGATTTTGATAATAGACAGAGACCTTGTCAAATTGAAAAAAGGAAGCAAGGCTGCGGAAATAGAAGCAACAAGAATAGCCGAAGAACTCGGAAAGAGGATTGTTGCCAACATCGTCATGCTCGGATTTTTCACTGCTGTGACAGATGCGGTTTCTTACAAAGCAATTAAAAAAGCGGTATTGGAGACGGTTCCCCCTAAATTCAGGGAATTAAATGAGGAAGCGCTTGAGAAGGGATACAAAGAGGGCAAAAAATGGCAAAAGTAGGAGTTTACGTATGTCACTGCGGAGGAAATATTTCCGATACGGTGGACGTTGACGATGTTGCCAAGTTTGCATCGAAATTGCCTGATGTTACAGTTGTCAGAAGCATTTCCCATATGTGCTCGGAAAGCGGGCAGAAGGCAATAATCGATGATGTTGAGGAATATAAACTTGACAGAGTGGTTGTTTCCGCATGCTCTCCCCAGTTTCAGGGCGCCACGTTCAGAAAAGCTCTCATAAAAGCCGGGCTGAACCCGAACATGGTGGAGATGGCAAACATAAGGGAGCAGAGCGCATGGCCCCACTATGAAGAGCCGAAAAAGGCAACCGAGAAGGCAAAAGTTCTGACGGCAATGGCCGTCGAGAAAATAAGGCTGTCAAAGCCGGTTGAGAGGGAAACACTGAAAATAGGGAAGAATGTTCTTGTCATAGGCGCAGGAATAGCAGGCATACAATCTTCGTTGGATCTTGCAAATGCAGGCTTTAATGTTTACCTTGTGGAGGAGAAGCCCACTATCGGGGGGCATATGGCACAGCTTTCGAGAACTTTTCCTACTGAAGACTGTGCATCGTGTATACTCTCTCCCAAGATGGCGGATGTGGCGGAGCATCCCAATATCAATTTGATGACTTACTCGGAAATTCTTGAAGTCAATGGAAGTGTGGGAAATTTCAAGGTCAGGATAAAGAAAAAGCCTCGTTACGTTGACGAAAATAAGTGTACTGCATGCGGAGAGTGCGAGAAAGTTTGTCCGGTAAGCGTGCCCGACGAGTTCAATCTGGGGATGACAAGCAGAAAGGCGATATATCTGCCCTCGTCGACCGCCGTTCCGCATGCCAACGTTATAGACGACAGCGCCTGCCTGGGCGTCGTGCCCCTCATCTGCGGTCTGTGTGCGGATGCGTGCGAGGCAGGGGCGATAAACTATGATGATGCGCCGCAGTACATCAATTTGGATGTTGATACGATAATAGTTGCAACGGGCTTTGACATATTCAATGCAAAACTCAAGCCCCAGTACGGCTACAGGAAATACAAGAATGTCATAACAGCACTGGAAATGGAAAGAATTATAGTCGAAATGTCAGAAGGGCATGTTATCCGCCCCGTCGGGAAGGATATAGCATTCGTTCAGTGCGTGGGCTCGAGAGATGCGCAGGTCGGCAATCTCTATTGCTCGAGAATATGCTGCATGTATGCAACCAAGCTTGCCTCTCTGCTGAAAAGGGCTGACCCTTCCAGAGACATTTACATATTCTACACCGATTTGAGAGCTTACGGGAAAGGATTTGAGGAGTATTACCGAACCGCTCAAGACCTGGGTGTGAAATTCATAAGGGGCAGACCCGGAGAGCTGCTCGAAGACCCTGATAATAACAAAGTCATAGTGAGAGTTGAAGATACCCTCACAAGAAACATAATAGACAAGGAATTCGACCTTGTGGTGCTGTCTGTAGGGCTGGTTCCGAGCGAGGGCACCAAGAAAATAGCTGAAGTGCTCAAAATACCCCGAAGTTCCGACGGGTTCATCAAGGAGGCTCATCCGAAATTCAGACCTGTTGACACGCCTGTGGAAGGTATATTCGTTGCAGGCACGGCTCAGGGGCCGAAAGACATACCTGACACGGTGGCGCAGGCGAGCGGGGCGGCGGCCCGGGCGATGACATTGATGAATCAGGGAGAATACGAGATGAGTCCCATAAAAGCAATTATAGACGAGGAGAAATGCGACGGCTGCGGGTTGTGTGTCGAGCATTGCCCTGTCAGTGCCATAGAACTGAAAGGGACGGCTGAGGTCAATTCGGCTGTCTGCAAGGGATGCGGTTCCTGCATATCATCATGCCCGAGAGATGCAATAGATTTGAAGATATTCTCAAACGACGAAGTCATGGCTGAGATTGAAAATGCTCTTAAGGGCAAAAAGAAGGGAGAAAAGCGCATACTCGTATTTGCAGATGATATGTGCACATATACATTGGCTGACAGCGTCGGAACTGCAAAAATGAAATACGATTCCAGCGCATATATCATAAGAATTCCGTCAAGCAGCAGGATTACGCCGAAAATGATGATTAAGGCATTCGAGATGGGGGCAGATGGCGTATTTCTCGGTGAGTGTGAAAAGGCAGTTTCGCCTTATCCGAATACACTGGAAGCCATAGAAAGCAATGTCAAAAAGGCGAAAGAAGCATTGGTCGAGGCAGGAATAGAACCCGAAAGAGTGCAGTACTCCCCATTTGTGACAGTCATGTTCCAGAAATTTGTCAACCTTGTAAACAAAATGGCACAGAATGCGAACGAATTTGGTGATATTCCCGAAGAAAAAAGGAAAAAATTAGGGAGGTGGTAAAATGACAGAAGTAATTCATATAGGCAAGAAAAATATCGAACTGTTGAAGAAGGTCGAGGAACTCAGCGGAGAGAAAATCACGATGTGCGAGCAATGCGGAATATGCACGACAAGCTGCCCCATGTCGGAGGAGATGGATGTCTCGCCATCGGGCATAATGAGGGCTGTTCAGATAGGCGATGAGTCAATACTCGAAAGTAAGGCAATATGGTATTGTGCTTCATGCTTCACATGCACGGTAAGATGCCCCAGAGGCATTGATTTGGCAAAAGTTACAGAGGCACTGCGTCAGATGACATTGAGAAAAAACGTTAACCACATAGACGTAGAGAAAATAGAAAAAGAGGACTTGCCGCCCATAGCGCTGGTAAGTGCCTTAAGAAAATTTACCGGATGATTAAAATGAAAAAATTTCCATATTTCCCCGGCTGTACCTTGAAAAAAACGGCAAAGAATTTTGAGCAATCAGCACTTGCATCGGCAAAGCATATCGGCATAGACTTGGTGGAACTGCCCCGGTGGAATTGCTGCGGTGCCGTCTCATCCCTTACATCGGATGATGTTATGCACCATGTCGCCCCAATAAGGGATATGGTGCGGGTTCAGCAGATGAATGAATCCGGTGAGGTTGACAACGAATACCGGCTTGTTGTTCTTTGCTCCATGTGCTTCAATGTTCTGAAAAGATCCAATATGCTTGTTACCGAAGATGCGGAAATGCTGAAGACGATAAACGATTTCATGGATACGGAACCGGATTATGAGGGAAATGTCAAGGTGGTTCATTTTCTCGAGATTCTGAGAGATGAAATAGGATTTGATAATCTAAAAGAAAAGGTATTAAATCCGTTGCAGGGATTGAAAGCATCCGCATATTATGGCTGCACCCTTCTGAGACCCAGAGAAGTGGGAATAGATGATCCCGAGGCGCCTACAATTATGGATGACTTCATAAAATCACTGGGAGCTACGACAGCCGACAATCCCTACAAATCGCTCTGTTGCGGAAGTTATCATACCGTGGGAGATAACAAAGATGTTGTGGCCGAAAGAACCTATAAAATCATAAACGGGGCAAGAAGAAACGGGGCGGATGTTATAATAACGTCATGTCCTCTGTGCGCCTTCAATTTGGATAACCGCCAGGAATTGACAAAAAAATTGCATCCTGATTTTAAGCATATGCCCGTGCTTTATTTCACCCAGCTTATGGCCCTTGCCCTCGGAAAAGAGCAGGAGGCAGGATTTGATGGCAATTATATAAATCCGATTCCATTGCTTAAAGAGAAAGGATTGCTGAAATCTGAAAGGAGGAATAAAAATGGCAGATGAAAAGAAGATGATAACCGTATACATAATGGGGAAGGCCTATAAAGTGCCGTTTGGCCTGACGATAATGAAGGCCATGGAATATGCAGGCTACCGTTTCATAAGGGGGTCGGGCTGCAGGGCCGGATTCTGCGGGGCATGTGCCACAGTCTACAGAAAAAAAGGGGAATACAAATTTCAAACAGCCCTGGCATGCCAGACCACCGCCGAAGACGGAATGTATCTGGCGCAGCTTCCGTTTGTCCCTGCCAATAGAAAGGAATATGAGATAGATAAAATAGATCCGGATAAAAACGTGCTTTCCGACTATTACCCCGAGATAAACAGATGTGTCTCATGTAATACATGCACGAAGTCATGCCCTCAGGATCTGGAGGTGATGGATTACATACAGGCTGCAATCAGGGGAGATTATAAGGAAGTATCTGCCCTGTCGTTTGACTGCATACAGTGCGGTCTCTGTGCGGCAAGATGCCCTGCGGAGATAACCCATTATCACGTGGCGCAGCTTGCTCGCAGGATATACGGGAAATACTATTCACCCATACCCGAGCATCTGGAGAAGAGGCTGAAAGAAATAGAGAAAGGAAAGTTTGATAAGGAGATAGAGAGGTTGAAGAATATGGGCGCAGATAAATTGAAAGAGGCGTATGTTGAACGGGACATTCAAAAAATATCCAGAGGGGGGGTGAGTGACGAATGAATCTTATAGGCGGTTATACCGAGGAGATGAGGGAATCCATAGAGAAAGTGGAGAAGACAAGAGCGGAACGTATGAAAAAAACCTTTGAAGCAATGAGCATGGATGAGCGGGAAGAAGTCCTCAGCAAATACCATCCGGATTACAAGCCGGACAAGAAAAGGGCCGTAAAAGTCGGGCCCAATGAAGGAGATATAGCACCTCATGAAGTGGTAGACCTTCTGGAGGCATATCCTCTAATAGACCCGAAGGAAATAGATTTGAAACATGTTGATTACGATGTTGATTTACTGATAATAGGCGGTGGCGGCGCCGGAACCGTTGCTGCCCTCTGGGCAAATGATAATGGCATACCTGTTGAAAACATACTTATGGCAACAAAGTTGAGGCATGGGGATGCCAATTCAATGATGGCTCAGGGAGGGATACAATCTGCGGACAGGGATGAAGACAGCCCTGCAATACATTATCTTGATGTTATCGGAGGCGGTCACTTTGCAAATAAGCCTGAACTTGTGGAAGCCCTTGTGAAGGACGCTCCCTTTATATTGAAATGGCATGAAGAACTGGGAGTGCAGTACGATAAAAACCCCGACGGAACATACGTGGAGCGCTCAGGAGGAGGAACATCCAGATTCAGATTGCATTCAGCCAAGGATTACACGGGAATGGAGATAATGAGGGTTATACGTGATGAGTTCAGGAATAGGGAGATACCTGTTCTGGAATTCGCACCTGCCATAGAGTTGCTTAAAGACGATTCCGGAAATGTTGCCGGCGCTTTGCTGTTCAATATGGAGACGGAGCAGTATTATGTTGTCAGGGCAAAGGCAACAGTGATGGCGACGGGCGGCTTCGGCAGGCTTCATATACAGGGGTTCCCGACAACAAATCATTATGGGGCGACTGCAGACGGGCTTGTGATGTCTTACAGGGCGGGGGCAAAATTGAGAGACCTTGATACAGTGCAGTACCATCCGACAGGAGCGGCGTATCCCGAGCAGATAGTCGGGTTGCTGATAACCGAGAAGGTAAGGGGCATGGGCGCACAACCGGTGAATAAGAACGGGGAGCTGTTCGTATTCCCGCTTGAGCCCAGAGATGTGGAAGCTGCCTCTTTCATAAGAGAATGCTACGGAAGGAATAACTGCGTGGAGACTCCGACAGGGATGAAAGGTATATGGCTTGACTCCCCGATGATAGAGGAAATGGAGGGCGAGGGAGCAATAGAGAAAAATCTCGATGCAATGTATCGCATGTACAAGCGTTTCGGGATAGATATGACGAAAGACCCCATACTTGTTTTCCCCACGCTTCATTACCAGAACGGGGGCGTTGAGATAGATGCCAGCGCTCAGACCAGCATACCAGCTCTTTTCGCAGGAGGCGAGGTCGAGGGCGGAGTTCATGGGAAAAATAGGCTGATGGGCAATTCCCTTCTGGACTACAATGTATTCGGAAGAAGAGCGGGGATAAGCGCTGCGAAATGGGCGAAGAAACACGGAAAGCCGAAGAAGTTGAGCTTGAAGCACGTGGATGACTATATAAAGGAGTTGAAAAAGGCGAAGATTCCGGAGGAAAGGCGTTCTCCCATGCTTTTGCCGGACTACAGGGGAGAAAATACAATAGCAAGGATGATTGACATACTGTAAGAAAATTTGCCCTTCCATTTCATTTTCATGGGGTTAATAGGTATTATATCGGACAGCCACGACAACATGCCTGCAATAGAGAAAGCAGTAGAAATTTTTAATGAAAAAGGCGTGGAAATTGTCATGCATGCAGGCGATATCGTCTCGCCCTTCACAGCCCGTGCATTCGGCAAACTTAAATGCCCGTTAATCGCCATATTCGGCAACAATGACGGCGACAAGGTTCATCTGAAGCAGTTCTTTGCAGATATAGGAGAAATGCATGAAGACCCGTATCTGGGAGAAATGGACGGCAGGAGTATTGCAATGACCCACAAGCCGGAAATCGTTGACTCGCTGGCATCAAGGCATGAAGTGGTAATATACGGGCATACGCATGAGGTTGATGTTAAAAGAGGGGATGCTTTGATAATAAATCCGGGGGAATGCTGCGGTTATCTTACGGGTAAAAGCACGGTTGCATTGCTTGATACCGAAAACATGAATGCAGAGATAGTTGAGATATAGCCAAGCAAATTAAATACTTCTTTTAAATTATGGCATGTGTTCGAAATAAAGGAGAGAGATGCCGCAGGCAGGATATGCCGCTTTGAAACGCCACATGGAACAATAACGACGCCTACAGTCCTGCCCGTCATAAATCCCGGCTCAATGTCCATCAGCCCGGATGAAATGAGAAAGATGGGTGCGCAGGCGGTCATAACAAATTCATATATTATATATAAAAATGAAAAGTTCAGAAAAATTGCGCTTGAGAAAGGCGTGCATGAGCTGATAAATTTTTCAGGGCCTGTAATGACCGACTCGGGCTCCTTCCAGATTTACATGTACGGGGCAGACATAAGCCCGCTTGAGATAGTCGAATTTCAGAGAGATATAGGGAGCGACATAGGCACAATACTTGATTTGTTTTCACTCAATGCCACGAAACACAAAGCAATAGATGAGGTTAATGAAACAATAGCAAGAGCGAGGGCAAGCGTTTCTGTTAAAGGGAAAATGATGCTTGCATGCACTGTTCAGGGCGGTACATATCCTGATTTGAGAGAGAAATGCGCCCGCGAGGTAGGGGGGCTGAATGCCGATGTGCATCCCATAGGGGGCGTCGTTCCTCTGATGGAGCAGCAGCGGTACAAAGAGCTTGCTGAAATTATAATTGCGTCAAAAAAAGGGCTGCCGCCTTCCCGCCCCGTCCATCTTTTCGGAGCCGGGCACCCCATGGTATTTCCGATGGCGGTAGCACTGGGCTGCGACATGTTTGATTCTGCCGCATACATAAAATATGCTAACGGTGGCAGGATGATTTTTCCCGACGGGACGGCAAAGCTGGATGAGATGGAAGAGTTGCCGTGCTCTTGCAGGGTCTGCAGCAGTTATACGGTGAAGGAGCTGAAGGAAATGGATGAGAGGGAAAGGACGGAAAAGATTGCCTATCATAACCTTTATCAGACATTTGCGGAGATGAGGCGCATCAGGGAGGCGATAAGGGGGGGCTGGCTCTGGGAGCTGGTGGAGAGGCGTGCAATATCCCATCCTTCCCTCATGGATGCAATGGAAGTTTTGAAGAGAGAAAAGAAGTGGCTTGAGGAATGGGATGGGGTATCGAAAAAAAGGGCTTTCATATATGCGGGAAGATATTCCATGCACCGCCCTGCAATTTACCGTCTTCATAATCGCCTGATGGAGCGATTCTCATTTTCTTATCCCAAATCGGTGATTCTTCAGGAGAAGGGAAAGCCGTACTCCCGCTACTACAGAAATCTGAAGGGGAGGAAGGCAAACTTTGTAGTTGATTCCTCTCTCGGATTAATTCCCATGGAACTTGAGGAGATGTACCCTGTAGCCCAGTCTGTTTTTCCTCTCAAATTGGATGAAGAAGGCATGCGTATTGTGAGAGCATTCAACAAAAAATTTAAGGAAAAGTTGCCCGTCGTTACCGAAACAAATAATCTGGAAAAGGGGGCAAATTTTGATTTGCAGAAAATCATGGCTGTTGCAGATATGCAGTTTGGAAGGGGGGCGGGAAAGGCACTGTTCAGCGGAGATATAGAGATGGTAAAATCAAAGAAAACGGGAAAGATAAGAAATGTTTACTGCAATGGAAAGCATGTTGTATCGATGAGGGCAACAGACGGTTTGTTTACCCTGAAGGCGGCAGGAGCAGAAATCCTTCATAATTCTTTTGAGGCACCGAAGCTTCGTGTTGTTATTGAGGATGATGCTGTCCCCTTTGTCAGGGGGGGAAAGAATGTATTTGCAAAATTTGTTGTTGATTGCGATGAAGAACTCCGGCCTTATGATGAAGCGCTTATTGTAAACAAAAAAGACGAACTCATAGGGGTAGGGCAGTGCAGGATGAACAGGAGAGAGATGTTATCATTTGAGGGCGGAATGGCTGTCAAAACAAGGGAAGGGATAAAATAAGCACGTTACCAAAAGCACATATACCCACCATTACATTGCACCATCGACTGAAATCCATATGTGGCACTCTCTGTAGGCTTTTGAGAGCCTTCCTCTCTCATCTGGATAATCGTTCCCTTTTGTAAAAGTATCGTTATCATCTGTAAACAAAAGGAATGCAAGTTTAAAATGTCCCTCTCTTGTAATGTTGAACGAATAGTTGTATTCCCATTGGGATTTCCATTTT
>CAZQQE010000008.1:0-2217 GCA_964595325.1 uncultured Thermoplasmatales archaeon
GAGTTGGGCCATATTTTACAGGAGGTGCTGGCATTCTTATAAGAAGTGCAGGATACTCCCGAGACGTAAACCATACCATATGGGGAACTGGATGGTATATTCTCGGAAATTTTGTATGGCCTGATTTACGAGTTTTTTATGAGGAATGGTTTACCCCGGGACTGCAATATGTAGAAATAGGTGCAACAGGATTCGGAATTGTAACGTTCTGGGTTAATGGCTCGTCGTAAAACCGGAATGCCGTAAAAATTATATTAACCCCGGAGCAATTCATTATCATGAAAGTTAGGATAGTGATGGGAAGCAAAAGCGACGAACATGTGGCGAAGAAAGCCGAGGAGATGCTCGACCGTTTCGGCATAAATTATGAAAAGGTAGTTGCATCCGCCCACAGAACACCGGAGAAGGTAAAGGAAATTGCAAACGGCGATGCAGATGTGTTCATAGCCATTGCAGGGCTGGCTGCCGCGCTTCCTGGAAGCATAGCGGCACATACGGTAAAGCCGGTCATAGGCGTTCCGGTTTCCGGCAAAGTCAATATGGATGCGATTCTTTCCATCGTGCAGATGCCCCCCGGGATTCCCGTCGCCGCCGTAGGGCTTGACCGGGGTGACAACGCCGCCCTTCTTGCCGCCGAAATTCTTGCCGTCGAGGATGAGGGGCTGAAGAAAAAACTTGAGGATTACAGAGAGGAGATGAGGGAAAAATATGTTTGATGCCGGAAAATTTATAGAAAAAGCCGTGGAGGAAATCCGCAGAAAAGTTGACGGAAAGGCGGTGATAGCAACCTCCGGCGGAGTGGACTCAACGGTTGCCGCCAGAATAGGAAGCATGGCTCTCGGCGAAAATCTGGTAGCGATATTCGTCGATACGGGCTACATGAGAAAGGGCGAAGGGGAGAGAGTAAAAAAACTGGTTGAAAGCATGGGAATAAAACTCCGCTATGTGGATGCCGGCGATGAATTTTATCAGGCATTGACCGGAGTTATTGACCCCGAGAGGAAAAGAAAAATTATCGGGGAAAAATTCATACGGGTTTTTGAACGTGAGGCAAAGGAGGAAGGGGCGGAGTATCTCATTCAGGGAACAATAGCTCCTGACTGGATTGAGAGTGGCGGAGGGTTGAGGGACACGATAAAGTCCCATCACAACGTTGGAGGTCTGCCGTCGGATATCAGTTTGAAGATAATTGAACCCCTCAGGGATTTGTACAAGGACGAGGTGAGGAAAGTCGCCCGTGCGTTGAATCTCGAGGTGGCGGAAAAGCAGCCGTTCCCCGGACCCGGGCTGGCGATACGCATAATAGGAGAGGCAACGGCGGAAAAGGCAGAGGTGGTAAGGGAAGCGTGCTATATAGTCGAGGAGGAAATAGAAAGGGCGGTAGAAGAGGGGAAGATGAGTAAACCGTGGCAGTACTTCGCCGTTCTCCTGCCCGTAAAAACGGTGGGGGTGCACGGAGACAGAAGGGCTTATGGTTACACAATCGCTATCCGCTCCGTTGAATCCGTCGATGCGATGACAGCAGATTTCAGCCGCATTCCTTACGAAGTGCTCGACCGCATATCCACGAGAATGACCAATGAGATGAAGGGGGTGAACAGAATAGTCTACGACATAACCAACAAGCCCCCGGGAACGGTGGAATGGGAGTGACATGGAATTCCGCGAATGGGAGCCGATTTACCGGTCCATATTGAATGACTTCGGATACAGCAGGGAGGAGGACGAGAGGGCGGCAAGGTTGCTCGGCTCGCTGGTGAAAAGCTCCAGTATCGAAATTCTGGAAGGCAAATTACATGGGAAGAAAGTAACCATATGCGGCGGCGCCGAAAGCCTTGAAAACGAAATAAAAAAAATCGAGGGGACGGTGATAGCCGCCGACGAGGCAACTTCCGTTCTGATGGAAAGCATGCTTCCGGACATAATCGTCACTGATTTGGACGGAAAGGTGGAAGACCAGATTAAAGCCAATGAAAAAGGAAGCATCGTTGTCATTCACGCCCACGGGGATAACGTTCCTGCCATCAAAAAATATGCGCCTCTTTTCAGGGGAAAGGTAATACTCACGACACAGTCAAAGCCCTTTGGCAACGTTCATAACTTCGGGGGATTCACAGACGGCGACCGTGCGTTTTTCATGGCAAAGCATTTCGGCGCCAGAGAGATAAATCTCATAGGCTTCGACTTCGAACATCCGAGGGAAAAGAAGGGCAAGGA
>CAZQQE010000008.1:2317-18202 GCA_964595325.1 uncultured Thermoplasmatales archaeon
ACCACAACGCCCGTATCGTCCCCGATAATCCAGTCCCCGTTTCTCACAACCTGCCCTCCGCATACTATTTCCCCCCCTATTTCTCCGTACCCCTCCGCCTCGCCCGCCTCCGGAACGAATTTTTTCGCATATATCGGAACTTTGCTCTTCACAATTTCATGCATATCCCTGACAGCCCCGTCTACAACAACGCCGCCTATGCCCTTCTCGATGCTGCTCCATGTCGCAAGTTCGCCCCACACGGCTCTGCGCCCCTCGCCTGCCTGAACCACGATTATGTCGCCCTTGCCCGCAACGTCTATTGCCTCCACAACCTTCGCCCAGTCGCCGTCTATCGTTTTTACGGTGACAGCCCTGCCCGCCATGCGATAACCTTTCTTCACGGGCGTTATGCCGCGCATCGCCCCTCTGTTGTGCATGGCATCGCATATGTTGCACGTCGAAACTTTCGAAAACGCCTCTTTCAATTCTTCACCGCCATACTTTTTGAAAAGAGAAGTCTCCACCGCAGCGCCGCTCTCCATCGCTCTCTTTATTCTCCTTGTTGCCTCTGCCACATCCTCCGCCTTTATTATCGCCCCCCCGACAATCACGATGCTCGCACCGTTTTTGATTGCAATATGCGCCGTCTCGCTGTTTATCCCGCCGGCAACCGCCACAGGGAGACTGCATCTCTCCGAAACTTCCTTCACCGTATCGAACGGCTCGACTCCGGACATCTGCTCGTCTATGGCGACGTGGACACAGACATAATCAGCGCCCATTTTTTCCGCCTCCGCCGCCCTTTCCGCAGGGTCTTTCACGCCGATCAAATCGACCAGCGCAGCAGCCCCGTATTGATG
This sequence comes from uncultured Thermoplasmatales archaeon, assembly GCA_964595325.1. Taxonomy (GTDB): domain Archaea; phylum Thermoplasmatota; class E2; order UBA202; family DSCA01; genus VBQP01. Next base: position 3,160 of record CAZQQE010000008.1, read on the forward strand.
GGCTGATGCTATCCCCTCCTTTATGGTCTCGTCGCTCGCAAGGCCGAGTATGCATACAACATCCGCACCCGCCTTCGCCGCCATCTCGACCTCGACGGCTCCGACATCCATTGTTTTCATATCCGCCACTACTTTCTTGCCGAACTTTTTAAGCTGACGTATGATTTCAACGCCCTCTGATTTTATGAGCGGCGTGCCCGCCTCCAGCCAGTCCGCCCCGCCGCCGACCGCCTCGTCCGCTATCTGAAGGGCTCTCCCGGCGTTCACCAGATCCAATGCCACCTGAAGTATAGCCATGATTTTTTAATTGGGCGGATGTATAAAAATGTATCATGGAAAATGATATGAACGGCGGGTCAATCCATGAATAATGCAAAAGTACGAAAAGGCGGAACTTTACGAGGCTGTGAAGGATTTGCTAAGCAACGAGGAATTCGAGAAAAGGGTTGCCGAAGAGATAGAGGAGTATGGAGGGCTTATAGACGAAAATGCGGCAGCTATGGTCGTCGTGGACAAGCTCAGAAGCGATTTCTTCAGCATCGCCAGAATATCCGAACTCGAACCGTCGGATGAAGCCACACTGTATGCAAGGGTTGAGTTTCTGGGAAAAGTGCGGAGTTTCGAGGGGGGGAGGGTAGCAGATATGGTCATCTCGGACGGCACCGGCAGCTGCATGCTTGTTCTGTGGGACAGCGATACGAAGCTTATCGAGGATGGAAAAATCAAGAAAGGGCAGGTGATAAAGATAATAAATGGCTACGTCAAGAATGGATATTACGGAACAGAGGTGAACATAGGAAAATGGGGGCTCGTGGAAACCGAACTGAAAAACCCGCTGGATGTGGGAGAAAAAGCAAAACCCGTAAAACTGATGGATGTAAAAAAGGGCATTTCCAATATTGAGGTAAAAATAAAGAAAATTCATCCGACCAGAATATTCTTTACGGAGAGGGGCGAGAGGTTTGCAGCTTCAATAATTGCCGAAGATGAAAGCGGTGAGCGCAAAATAATTTTGTGGGACGAAATGGCAAGGGAACTTCAAAAGTTTAAGGAAGGAGATACCGTAAAAATAGAAAGGGTGTACGTGAAAAACGGGGAATTGCATGCAGGAGATATAAGTGCCATAACCCCGAAAAAATGAGAGAAAGAACTCAAGACGTTATACAAATTTATAAATAAGCATACAATATTCATTTCTAAAGTATAAAACTGGGGGAAAAAATGTTAACGAAAACAAATACAAAAATAATTTTCGTAATGGCACTTACGGCTTCATTGGTATTGGTAGCCCTGAATGTGACTCAGGAAAGCGAAGGCATATCCTCCTCCTACTACAATGTGAAGCAGGCAAATTTTATATGGGGTTATAATGGCAGCAGAGATGTGAACTTTTCTGCGATGGGATCTGGCATATCAAATTACACATGGGATTTTGGTGACGGAAGCACGGGCTACGGAAGGAATGTGGAACACACCTATAGCGGAGACAACAATTACACCATCACGCTTGTGATGAGAAAAGGTGGCGACAATATTACCGTTTCACAATATCTCAATATGATGGACGGGGGAACACCGACAGTTGATTTTTATTGGGAACCCGAAACACCGACTACCCAGGAGGTGGTACAATTCTGGGATAATTCAACCGACCCCGACGGCAACGGGGATATATACAACTGGACATGGGATTTCGGTGACGGAAATGTGAGTTATGAGCAAAATCCTGCTCATAGGTATGCCAAAGGCGGGACATATGACGTGACGCTGTTCGTGAAAGATCATTCAAGCGGAGGAAACGGTGCCTCGAAGCAGATTATAGTTTTAAATATCCCTCCGGTGGCAAACTTTTACTGGACAAGAGACAATAGCTCGATAACGTTTCTAGATTATTCTCACGATATAGACGGCAGCATTGTTAACTGGACATGGGATTTCGGGGACGGAAATATAAGCCATGAGCAAAACCCGACGCACAATTACAGAAGTTACGGCACATACCATGTCACTCTCACCGTAAAGGACGATGACTCCGGAACCGGTTTCATAACCAAGGAAATCAACACCCTCGATCAAATTCCTTATGTCAATTTCTTCTGGTCCCCTATTAATCCGACGATACTGGACACGGTCCAGTTCAACGATAGTTCTTATGACGTGGACGACTCTATAGTAAACTGGACATGGGATTTCGGTGACGGAAATATAAGCCATGAGCAAAACCCGATGCATAAATATACAGAAAAGAAAACATATACTGTAACGCTGACCGTAATCGACGAGAGAGACGCTCTTAACACGCTTTTAAAAGACCTGAAAATAGTGAATGCACCCCCTGTGGTGAATTTCTCGTACGAACCCGCTTATCCTGCCGACGGGGAAACAATAAACTTTACGGACAATTCGTATGATGCGGACGGTAACATTGTCAACTGGACGTGGGATTTCGGGGACGGAAATATAAGTTATGAAAGAAATGCAAGCCATAACTTCTCTCAAAGCGGAACGTACAGCATCAGCCTGACGGTTACCGATAACGACGGAGCTTCATCCAGAAAAGTTTGCAATATAACCATATCGAACATATATGTCGATGATGATGCACCCCCGGAATGGTATGATGAAAGACATGTGCATACCATACAGGAAGCCATAAACAATGCAAGTGAAGGATATCACATATATGTGCTTGAGGGAAATTACAGGGAGAATGTAGTCATCAACAAATTTGTCATTATCAAAGGAGAAAATGCAGTTGTGGACGGTACGGGTTCCGGAGATGTCATAACCGTAACATCCGATAAAACGGAAATTGACGGCCTTACCGTAACAAATGCATCTAACGGGGTGGGATTGGAGGTTGACGGAAACAACGTGACGATAAAAAACTGCCTTATTACCGAGAATAAAATAGGTGTATTCATGCGGGGAAATTACACCGCGATGAAGAACAACGAAATAGGGCATAACATAAACGGCGTTGTCATAACCAGCGCCTTAAACACCTTAGAAAATAACGAAATATTGGATAATTCCAACGGTACGGAGATAAAAGGGGACAGAAATGATATTTCCAAAAACAACTTTACGGACAACGGCTTTGCCATTGAAGTTAAAAGCGGTGATGAAAATAAGATAGCGGGAAATAACTTCCGTATCAATTCATTCGCAGTAGATGTCTATACACAGGGAACATGCAATATACTTGACAACAACGTGGAAAAAAACGGCAACGGTATACGTTTGTTTTCGGATAATTCCACTTCCGTTGAAAATAATACATTGAAACTCAATGCAATATCAATCCTTGTAAGGGGAGACGGAAATGAAATAATAAACTGTAGCATAACACAAAATAGCGATAAAGGGATAGATATCGGCTCCTCCTATAATGTTTCAATAAACGGGTGTTCATTTTCGGGCAATGATTACGGGGTTTATATTGATAAGAGCGATTACATAACGATAATAAACAGCAAATTCGATTCGCATAATTATGACGGTGTATATGCCCTAAATTCCTCCAGAGTTTGGATATTCAACTCTTCATTCTCTCATGGGGGAACAAACATTGAAAATTCTACGGGCATAGTGATAAGGTACTGCAACTACACCGGCGGCAACTACGGGCTAGCAATATCAAATTCGCAGGTGCTCGTGGAAAACTGTACCGTATATGAAAGCGATGCGGGCATTAAATCATACGAAAGCAATGTTACAATCAGGCATTCCGAGATGTATGAAAATGAGATTGGTATTAAAGTGCAGGGACAGGCCTCAATAGATAACTGCTCCATCCATGGAAATACATACGGCATTTTTGCATCCGGCTGGAGCGGCCGCGGCGTGAATACATCGTTATCAGAGAATACATACGGAGTTTACCTCTTAAACTCATCTTACTCGTTCATGGAAAATCTTTCTCTTTTAAGCAACGATTACGGCATATACTTAAAGAATTCCAGCTTCAACACCGTTGCCAACTGCACGCTTTCGTCAAACGGAAAAGGAATATCGATAGCCGATTCATCCCAAAACCAAATCAGAAACAATACAATAGACCAAAGCGCAACAGCTCTTGAAATAATAAACAGCAGGCATAACACAATTTCTGGAAACGAGATAAAAGAAAGCCATATCGGAATTCGTATTTCGTATGCTCCGCTCAACACATTTGTAGAAAATGCTCTATCAGGAAATGATTATGGTATTGATATTGAAGGGAATGAAGTCGAGCACTTTTATGAGAATATGGATGTATCAAATAAAGTGAACGGGATGGCCGTTTATTATCTGGTTAACCAGTCAGGTATAAACTTAAGCGGCGGGCTCGGCTATCTCGCATTGATTAATTGTGTCAACATCACAATCGAGGTTTCAACGGAAAGCAACGGGGAAGGTATACTCGTGGTGAACTCGAGCGACTTCTCCATCCACGGATGCAATTTTTCAAACAATATTGACGGTATGACATTCATTCTGTCTTCAAACGGCATTATAAAAAATACAACGGTTTCCAATAACGCCGATGACGGTATGACATTCATTCTGTCTTCAAACGTATCAATAACAAATTGCTACATCTTTTCAAACGGGCAAAGAGGTATAAATGCATACAGCCTCGGGCATGAGAACGGAGGATTTACAGTAAAGGACTGCAGAATATATCTCAACTGGCTGGGAATCAATATAGAAAATATCAATTCGAATACAATCGAAGGCAATACACTTTATGACAACGAAAAAAGCGGACTGCGCCTGTTCAAATCCGACAGCAGCTTTGTATCCGGTAACACGATTCATGGCAACATGTATGGCATCGAAGTCATATCATCATCGTCCAACATTTCTGGAAATACCATGTGGAAAAACGGCAAAGGCATCAGCCTTTCGGATTCAAATGAAGTAACAATGAATGGAAACAAGTTCAACGACAGCGACACGGGATTGTCGGCAATGAACTCCGGGGCAAGCATGAAAAACTGCATGTTTTATAATAATACAAACGGTACGTCAATTTATGAATCCACATTACATCTGACAAATTGCTCTTTTACAAACAACACTTACGGCATATATTCATCTTCGTCCACCCCTACGACCGACGGATGCAAATTTATACTCAATAAATACGGTATTTTCTTGTACATGTCAGACCATTCCGATATTGCAAACTGCACCGGAAGCAACAACACTTACGGCATACTCGTAAACTCCTCATCGCATACCGACATAACAAACTGCTCAATTTCCGGGAATGCATACGGCTTGTTTATCGGGGATTCGACAAACAATACCATGGACAGATGCACCGTATATAACAACACTTACGGTATAGAAATCGTAAACGAATCAGAGGCAAACGTTATCATAGAGACACTCATCCATCACAATATGCATGGAATGGAAATAACGGCGGATAACAACAAGGTGATAAATTGTTCCCTCTGGAAGAATGTATATGGGCTTATCAACGGAGGAAATTTCAACAGCATATATCACAACAATTTTGCATACAATATAGAAAATGCAATTGATAAAGGCGTTAACAATTCGTGGGACAACGGCTATCCCTCGGGAGGAAATTACTGGAGTGACTACGCCAGCACAGACAATTATAAGGGAGTCTTGCAGAATATTTCCGGCAGTGATGGAATAGGGGACATACCATACGAAGTGCCGGGCGGCAGCAGCACGGACAGCTATCCCCTTATGAATACATATGAAGACGCTGCCAATATCCCGAACAGCCCCCCCACCGCCCTATTTTCGTATTATCCTGCAAACCCGTTCTCGGGCGACACAATCAATTTCATGGATCGTTCCACAGACCCCAATGGTGAAATTGACATAACCTCATGGCACTGGAACTTTGGTGATGGAAATATAAGCAACAAGCAGAATCCGACGCATGAGTACAACCATAGTGGGATATACAATATCTCTCTCACGGTGACGGACAATTACGGGGAGAATGACACATACAACACGAGTATAGAAGTGCTGAACCTTCCGCCCGTGGCAAACTTCAGTTACAGCCCGTCCAATCCGTCAACATCTGATACCGTGCAATTTACGGATAAATCTACCGACGGCGACGGCACCGTAGCCAACTGGACATGGGATTTCGGGGATGGAAGTATAAGCCATGAGCAGAACCCGACGCATAAGTATAATGACAACGGCATATACACGGTTACACTCACAATCACGGACAACGAGGGAGCCGAGGCAAAAATAATGAACAAAGTAACGGTGGCAAACTCACTCCCAACCGCAAACTTTTTCTTTATCCCGGAAAAAGCGTCTGTTGGAGAGAAAATCAACTTCACGGACGGGTCAAACGATGATGACGGGGAAATAATTGCATGGCACTGGGATTTCGGGGACGGAAGCGCATCGGACAAACAGAATCCCCAGCACGCATACACGAAGAGCGGAAAATACACGGTAAAACTCACCGTAAGGGACAACGACGGGGGAGAAAACACCATTACGAAAACGGTGGAGGTCACTTCTTCAGCGAGCACCCCCGGATTCGGAGTTATGGTACTGCTTGCGGGCCTGCTTCTTGCGATAGGGATGAGAAGGAGGAAAGTTTAATAATCTCACCCATTTTCACAACCTCAAGGAGATGAAATAATGAAAAAAGATAAAAAAGACAATTCCCTGAAAATCAAGGAACTGGAGGACGAGATCAGATACACCGAGGCGATGCTGGAGGAGGTCTACGAAGCACAGGAATCTCTGGTTCCGATATTTGCCGATTTGGTGAAACTCATAAGCAGGATTTACGACGAGATGAATATTCGTGACAGCGAATTCAAAAAACGCATCACAAGGTTGAAGGAAACATTCGTGGATAAGGACGATATTATGGAAAGATATTATTCCGACGACGAAAAGATAGAAAGCGAGAGCGGCATGGCATACACATAAATGAAAAATCTTCAAATGAATTTTTATGAAGAAGAAAAAATAAGGAAGCTGGCAGGAGAAATACTGGATGGTGTGAGAGACGGCACCATAAACAGCAGGCAGGCGCTTGAAAAAATCAAAAAAAAGCTGTGCAAAAAATACGGTCTTGCCGAAATGCCCACCAATACGGACATACTTCTCTGCATACCGGAAGAGCAGAAACACGAGGTGGAATGGCTGCTGATGAATAAGCCCGTCAGAACACTGTCCGGTGTGGCGGTTGTTGCAGTCATGACCTCTCCTTATGAATGTCCTCACGGAAGATGCATTCCATGCCCCGGGGGACCTCCTTTCTCCGCGCAGAGCTACACCGGGAAGGAGCCTGCCGCACAACGAGCAATCATGAACAATTACGACCCTTTCGAGCAGACAGCCGACAGAATTAGGCAACTGGAAGCGGTCGGTCATCCCTCAGATAAAATTGAGCTTATAGTGATGGGCGGGACTTTCACTGCCCGTGATTTTGTCTATCAGGAGTGGTTTGTCAAAAGATGCTACGATGCCATGAACGGGAAGGAGGCAGCGACGCTTGAGGGGGCAAAGAGGATTAACGAAAAAGCGGGGCACAGATGCATAGGGATGACGGTAGAAACAAGACCCGACTGGCTGAGATTGAACCATGTGGATGAAATTCTGGAAATGGGAAGCACGAGGGTAGAGCTTGGCGCACAGATTCTGAATGACCGTGTTTTGTATGAGATGAGACGAGGCCATACCGTTTCCGACACCGAATATGCAACAAGGATAGCCAGAGATGCAGGATTGAAAATATGCTACCATGTAATGCCCGGGCTGCCGGGGAGCAACGGGGAAACGGACCTGGAATCATTCAGAAGAATGTTCGATGACGAAAAATTCCGACCGGACATGCTCAAAATTTATCCGACGCTCGTGGTAAAACCATCCATATTATACGAGAAATGGAAAAAAGGAGAGTACAAGCCGTTGGATACGGACGAAGCCGTGGAACTGATTTCCGAAATGAAGAAATACGTACCGGAATGGGTTCGCATTCAGCGCGTCGAGAGAGACATACCTGCAAATCTCATCGATGCGGGGATTAAAAAAAGCAACCTGCGCCAGCTTGTCCTTGAAAATATGAGGAAAAAAGGGGAAAAATGCAGGTGCATAAGGTGCAGGGAGGTGGGCCATCGGGAGTACAAAGATAACGTGAACATAGGGGAGGTGGAGGTCGTGAGGCGGGAATACAGGGCGGGCGGGGGGCGGGAGATATTCATATCGGCTGAAGACAAAGAAAATGATTCGATAATAGGGTACTGCAGACTTCGATTCCCGTACAAACCTCATCGGCACGAGATAGGAGATAAGGATGCGATAATAAGGGAATTGAGAGTGAACGGCCCTCTTGTCCCGATAGGAAAGAAGGCCGACGGGGAGTGGCAGCACAAGGGTTACGGAAAGAAACTGTTGCACGAGGCGGAGAATATTGCGGGGGATGCCGGAAAAGAGAAAATTCTGGTTTTAAGCGGCATAGGTGTTAGAGAATACTACAGAAGCTTAGGATACAAAAAAGATGGCGTGTACATGAGCAAGATGCTGAACTAGGAGAACAGCGTCAGATACGGTCCCATGAGATATGCGGCTGCAGCAACTATGTAAAAACCTGCAAGCGTGAGGTAAAAGGATGCCCACAACTCGTTGTTTTCAAGCGCTGTGGCAGATATATTATTTCTCGCCATTTTGTAGAACATCCACGCTGTCGGCAGCGCCAGGATGAAAAGAATTGCCATGCTTGACGGAAGCCATCCGAAAACTATGTAAAGAGCGAGAAGGGCAAATGTGACAACAGATAAAAGTCCTATTATGGCCATCAAAGTCTTCCGGCGGTGGTAAACTACTGGTGTTATTATCCCGCACTCCCTGTCGCCTTCCACATCGTCAATATCCTTTGTATTCTGCCATGCAAGCACCCATATGGCCATTATACTTCCAAGAAGCCATGGAGCAGCATCACCGGGATTGCCGAATATGCTCCACGCCGCCGGCAGTGGGAACAAGCCGCGGGATATGGAGAGAGAGGTAGTGTTAATCCACAAACGTTTCTTCACCCTGAAAGGTTCGAGATTGTAAAGTATGCCGAATAAAATGAATGTCATCATGAATATTCCGTAATATATGTTAACTGCAAAACCCACCAGTATGGAAAATATTGCAAGCGCCCAGCTGGCTATCTCCGCCTGCTCTATGCTTATTTTCCCGCTCGGTATGGGGCGGTAGTCCTTGTGGTTCAACATGTCTATTTCAATGTCTTCCACCTGATTCAATATCTGCCCCACTGCCTGAGCTGCGGAAAGGGCAAGAGCCGCAAAAACTATTGTCGGAAAGTTTGGCCAGAACGCTGCCAGATTTTGATATACTGCCAGCTGAATGATGACCCCGAAAAATATTGCTATAAACGGAGCAACGAGAGTAAATGGTCTGACCAGTTGTAACCATGCCTTGAATTGTCCACCCATTAAGTTCCAAATAGGAAAGTTATTAATAAACTTTAGCATCAAAAAATTTTAAGAGAATTAAAAAAAGAGGGGATTAGAGAAGGCTTATTCCTGCCGTGGCAATGGAATAGCCGAGCATGAAATTCGTGTTAGGAACTCCGAGTCCGATCTTGCCGAAGTCAATGTATATTCCGGCAAAGCCCCATGCCATGAACATCTGGGGTCCGACCAAATCCCAGTATTGTATTCTCGGCGGCATAAGAACAACGCTGAGAGAAGCGGTGTAACCCATGAGCGGGTACATTACAAATATCGGTCTCAGCATGATGCCAAGAAATGCCTCTCCGGGATAAAGCGGAATCCACGAGATTCCCTGACCGACGCTGACTATGGGTGTGAATATATCAATGCCGTGCGAAGGACTGAACGGCCACAGAAGCATGCTTGCAACATATGAAGTATACTCTGCAGGAAGTATGCCGAGTTTCACCATCATATCCACGGTATTTTCTATTATTTCCTTCGCCTTTTCCTTATCAGAAGACGAAGACGAATTCGTATAAAGTACCTTGAATGCCTGGGCAGCATCGTTGCATTCCCGGGAAAGTTCCTTTGCCTCTTTAACCGTTATCATCGCCTGCGCAGCAAGAGGGGACCCGTTCGGCTTCACAACCGAGCAATTCACGGGTATAACTTTCGGGGAATTTCCTGAAGACGCCGGTGCCGCTATCAATGACGGCCCGATCAAAAGTGCTGCTACTCCCAAAACCAAACTCAGTTTAATCGCATTCGCTTTCATTATACAATCACCTACTTGTTAGAATGGGAACAGCGTATATATTTATTTCGTTCAGTGCTGTTTACAAAAATTTTATAAAAATCGTATAATATCGTCTGTCATAGCCCCCTTCAGCTCGATTTTTCTAAGCATGCCGGAAACAAATTCCTTTGTTTCTTCAACTCTCTGAAAATTCATATTTTTGGAATAAGCCATACCTGCCAGAAGCAAATTTTCCGGCGGCGCAACACCAAAATTTTTTTTGCATCTCATTTCCAGAGCATCCTTTATGTCTACCGGAGAAATCTCATTCCTTCCCGCCCTTTCCGCCGCCGCCACCATGCGACGCACCTGATTCCATAAAAAGCTCTTGCCCTCAAAGTCTATCTTCAATATTTTACCCGTGCTCACCCTTGCCGAAGTTATTGTTCTCACAGGATTTCTGCCGTCCAGACGGGCAAAGTTCGTGAAATCATGCTTGCCCACGAACATATTTACAGCACTTTTTACGGCATCAATGTCAAGCCCCTCGTTGTAAAGGTAATATCGGTACATCTTGCTTTCGGTATGTCGGGGATTGAAATTGTCCGGCACTTTGGCAAAGCCCGCAATCCATATGCCCCTGAGAATGTGGGCAAGCCCTCTCGCCACGGATTCAGCCGCCATGACAGTATCAAAAGCAATCACGTTTCCCGCAGCGCTCACGCCCCTGTCCGTTCTCGATGCGACCTGCAGGCGCGCTTTCTTTTTATCTTCTATCGCCCCCATATCTTCCAGTTTTTTTGAAATCGTGCCTTCAATCGTGGCAATACCCGGCTGGTCCGCATAGCCGTGGTACAACGTACCGTCATAAGCGATTTTCAGAGCGAGACGCATATACATAATCACCTTTTTATTTAATTTGTTTATGTCATTGCAATGAAGGAAGAATTCATCGGGATGATGTGCTGTCCGGCGTGCAAGGGCGAACTCGAATTGAAAGTGGAAAAGAAGGAGGGCGATGACATTATGGAAGGAACGCTTACATGCACAAATTGCAAGGCCTCATACGACATAAAGGATGGCATACCTTACATGATTGTCGAAAAGTGAGTGGGCCCGCCGAGATTTGAACTCGGGTTACTACCACCCCAAGGTAGAAGGATGCCAAGCTACCCCACGGGCCCGTGGAGATTGTAAATTGGACGGGGTAATAAAGTTTTTCTACTTTTTCAGAAACGAGAGCAAAGCTTCTTTTGAACTGTACTGCGGAATAAAGCCTGCCTTTTTCGCTTTCTCCCCTGACGCAACCCACGGGTACTTCACGAAATCGAGTATCTCGGGCGGCGTCCCGACCAGATGGATCCCCCAGAGCATCTTCATCAGCGGATATATCACGGAGTCCGGCATTTTTACGGCCCTTTTTCCCGCCGTCTCTATGACCTCCTTCCAGCTGATTGTTCCGTCACCGACAATGTTGAAAACTCCGTCGAAATCATTCATCAAAAAGTGCTCGTAAGCCCGCCCTATATCATCCTCATGCACGAACTGCATATCAGGATTGTTCCCTCCAACAAGTGGAAGAATCGGCCATTTGAGAAGCTTTGCATAGAACTGCTCGGTTGTTGGGCCCATGACAAGACAGGGGCGAAATATGGTCATGATGATACCACCGTTTTTCTCTTTGAAATCGTTGCACATCTTTTCTATCTCAACCTTGTCCCTGCTGTAGTAGTAAGTCGGGTGGGGACGGGTGGGGCTTTCCTCGGTATAAACAGGGCTGTCAGGCCACGTTCCGTAGACGGTAGTGCTGCTCGTCATTATGATTTTTTTCACGTCCGCCTGCTTCGATGCCTCGAGAACGTTCTTTGCCCCTTCAATGTCGATGCTGTTCATCTCCTTGCTGTTGTGTATGGGATTCAGAGCGAAAGCAAGATGGATAACGGCATCAACGTCATTTTCCGCAAAAAATTCTCCAAGCCCATCGCTGCGCACATCCATCCGGTGATAATCGAGTTTGCTGAAAGAATGGTCGAGTTTCCTCCTCGAAATGCCCACCACTTTCTCAATTTCATCGTTAACCTCCAGCCGCTCCATTATCTTGTGCCCGAAATAGCCTGCAACTCCCGTTATCGCAACCCTCATAAACCCCGATGTGAAACGAATTTATAAATCATGCACTTGGACTATAAGCCGGCAATCTCATCCAGTTCCTGATCCCGCGAGGTCATGTATATGCCCGCAATAACGAGCACGCCGCCCCCCAGAGTATAGACGGTCGGCACCTGATGTATCCACGGAAGAGCGAGAGCAAGCAGCGAGGAGCCGAGCGGTTCCCCGAGCAGGGACACGGAGGCAAGCGATGCGCGAACATACCCCAGCGAGTAGTTGTAAAGCGTGTGGCCGAACATTCCGGAGACGAGTGCCATCATAAAAATTATTCCGTAAGCCTTCATGCTTATGCCGTAAAGGGGAGAGGAAAACGCAAGGCACAGTGCCAGCAGAACGACGGAAGCAACGGCATAAACAATGAAAGCATATGAGAATGTGGACACACTCCGGCGCATTTTTCTGCCGCCGAGTATGTACAGCCCCGCCGCCGCCCCCCCGAGTATCGCAAGTATGTTGCCTTCCAGCGTTGACGAGCGTATGCCGTAATTGCCGGCAACAAGTATTGAAACACCGGCAAGGGAGAGGGCTATGCCGCCGACATTTATCAAAGACGGCTTCTCCTTGAAGAAGAAATACGCAAGCGGCGTCACAAGAACAGGATGGGCGGTCACAAGTATCACCGAACTTGCAACCGAAGTTTTTTCCAGAGAGGAAATCCACAAAGCAAAATGGGCGGCAAGGATGATACCTATACCCACCATGAAAATCAGCTGATATGAAGAAAGTGCTGCAATCTCCTTCCTGCGCTTTTTATTGAATAGCACGAAAGGAAAAACAAGCAGAGTTGTGAAAAGAAGGCGATAGAATGCTATGGTGACAGGCGGTACCTCTTTCGATACGGATACGATGAATATCGCTGCAAATGAGACGGATACAATTGAAACGAACAGAGCTACGTACGGCTTCTTCACCATACGTTAATCTTACCGTGTTTTTTGTTTTTTCTATTTATCCGGATGGGCATGAACAATGCCTTACCAACGAGTGTTGCGAGTGTTGTATCTGGGCCTTGAAGTGCGGGAAGGGTATCTGCTGCGCCCCCCGAACCGCCTGTCTCCTTGGTTTGACCTTCCGCTTCTTCTGTCCGGTCTTCTATCCGACCTTCTGTTGTCATCTCTCGTGAACGGAACTCTCTTGAAATCCGGCATCTCTATCTTCTCTATCTCCATTTCATATTCTTTCTGGACCCGCCTGAAGTTGTCATGGTCACGCTTTGTGAGCAACGTTACTGCATTGCCGTTTTCTCCGGCACGCGCCGTTCTGCCTATGCGGTGAAGGTATTCTTTCGCGGTTTTAGGCGTATCATAGTTGTATACATGGGTGACATCTTTTATGTCAAGCCCTCTTGCCGCCACATCGGTTGCAACAAGCACATCCGTACTTTTGTTTTTCAGCGAATTGAGGGATTGGAGACGTTTATTCTGGCTCATTCCTCCGTGTATCGCAACTGCATTTATGCCCTGCTTTCTGAGATTCTTTGCAACCACGTCCGATTCCTGACGGGTGCTGCAGAAAACTATTGCCAGTCCGGGCGTGCTGTCTCTGAGTAAATGCACAAGAAGCGAGAATTTGAGGTTCTGCTGGAATATGTCATAATACACCTGCCTCAACTTGCTTGCATCGACGTGAGAATGCGTCTTTATTATCATGGGATTGTCGAGATAACGGTTCATGATTCTGTGGATGTCATCGTATATCGTGGCGCTGAACATCAGCGTCTGCCTATCCTTGGGAGTATGCGATATAATTTTGTCCACATCGTCTATGAACCCCATGTCGAGCATTCTATCCGTTTCGTCAAGAACGAGAAAGCGCAAATTGCCGAAATCTATCGTATTCCTGCCTATGTGGTCAAGTATCCTGCCCGGAGTGCCGACAACTATGTCCGCTTTCTTCAGATTTTTTATCTGGGGTTCTATGCTCACGCCTCCGTATATGCTCGTCGTCTTTATTCCCAGCCGCTTGCCGAAATCCCGAAATACATCGGTTATCTGCACGCATAACTCCCTTGTAGGAGTCAGAACAAGCGCCTGTATTCCCTTACCGGGAACAACTTTGTCAAGTATGGGAATGGCAAAAGCAAGGGTTTTTCCCGAGCCCGTTTCCGCCTGCCCAACAACGTCCTTTTCCTTATTTATTTCGGGTATACACTTCTCCTGAATGTATGTAAGTTCCTTAAATCCGTGTTCTCTCGCTTCCTTCAAGAACGCCGGTCTCATTTCTATATCTTCAAATTTCATATTATTCCTCTTAAATTCTGGTGGATTCACCGTTTTCATTTTTTTGTTTGTTTACAACAGCAATTAAAAAAAAGAGCAAACCAAACAAATCAAATCAATGAATCCTGCCCTTTATGATTAACGTGTCGCTGGTCGTATAGCCCCTCATCATATTTATAGTTGGTGGTATTGCCTACGGTTCTGATGCATTGCCGGTCATATATAACGCTGGTTCATACAGGAGCGTGAAGGTGACAGCAACGCTTGATAAGGCGAAACGGATAAACATAAACATGATTTGCTCGATGATTTGCTCGACTAAAAAAATTCAGCAAGACCCAAAATAAAGAGGATTTTTGAATAATATGGTAGATACGGATTAGGCTTTGTCATATAAAAGCCTAATTATTTTTGAGATACCCCGTAGCTCAAAAAATATCATAAAAAATAAAAGAGTCCCA
>CAZQQE010000009.1:0-17748 GCA_964595325.1 uncultured Thermoplasmatales archaeon
GGCGCTGCTGAAAAGAAATACAGATATTGCCAGAAATACAACTATCTTTTTCATAGCCTTAAAATGCAATTTGAGTATAAATAGATTTAAGTTCCTTATTGGCAGGCTAAAGTGTTTGCTGGGATTTAAGCATCTCGACTATGATTGTGGGGTGTATAGCTGTAACTCCCTCGATTTTTGAAATATCATCCAGTATTCCGGAAAGTTTTTTGTTATCGGTTGTCCAGACGTCTATCATTATCATATTGCTGCCCGATGTGATTGCCACACATTTTACTTCTTCCGTCTCTGTTAGTCTGCATGCAACTCTCAGGAAGTGGTCGGGATTTGTATCTATCCCTACGTGTGCGATACTTTTGTATCCGAGATGGGAGGGGTTAACTTTTATTGTATAGCCCTCTATTGTTTTCTTATCTTCCAGTTTTTTTATCCTTTTTCTAACCGCTGTCTCGGATATGCCCAGTTTTTTGGCTATTTCTATGTATGCTATACGGGCGTTTTTTGAAAGCATATCTATTATCACTTTATCTTTTTCATCCATTTCGTTCACCGGTTTTGATTTCAAACCAAATAGTTATATATTAAGTTGTATTTAGCCGTATCTGATACCATGGAGGGAAAACCTTCGTTTGCATATGTTGCTGTAGCACTGCTGCTTATATGGATTGGACTAACATACTCTCCATCCATATCGGGAGAAATGTTCTTGCAAGAGTTTGTGGTCGGTTCTGTGGTTGCCATAGCAATTGCATCTTTGACTTTTAGAAACTTTACGGGCCTTGGTTTAAGATATTTCCATCCGAAAAGAATAGCATATTTTATCGCATTTTCCTTGGTTTTTTTTAAAGAGATGGTCAAGGCGAACCTCAATATGGCAAGAATCGTATTGAGTCCTAGTTTGCCTGTAAAACCCGGTATAGTGGAAATAGAAACGGAATTGAAGCAGCCGTCTGCCAAACTCCTTTTGGGGAATGCCATAACTTTGACTCCGGGAACAATGACTCTGGATTACAGAGGCAATAAAGCGTATATCCACTGGGTGGATGTGAAAAGTGATGATACGGAAAAGGCAGGGAAAATAATAAAGGGGAGCTTTGAGAAATTATTGGGGGGTGTGTTCTCATGAACATATATTTCTTTTACGTAGTTGCATCCATTCTTGGAGCTTCTATCGCTCTGGGTTCCTACCGTCTTATCAGGGGTCCCAGTGTGTCCGACCGCGCTGTGGCTCTGGATGCTTTGACAAATGTCACCACCGCCCTGCTCGTTTTAATCGCTTTTTTGTCCGCCAGATTCATATATCTTGATGTTGCCCTTGTTTATGCGATACTTGCGTTTATAGGGGTGGTTGCGGTGGCGAGATATCTGGAGGGGGGACTATGATATACCAACTGCTGAACTATATCGGTATGGCTCTCGTTCTGATCGGTTCGTTATTCTTTTTATTCGGGTCGATAGGTCTGGTTAGAATGCCGGATTTATACAACAGAATGCAGGCATCGACGAAGACCACCACAATGGGTGTGCTTTCGTTTCTTATCGGCATTGGTTTGATGGAGTTGCATTGGATGATAAAGTTGCTGGTGATAGCCCTTTTCGTTGTTCTCACCGCTCCCATAGGGGCAAGCGCACTTGCAAGGGCGTCTTACAAGCACGGCATAAAATTGTGGGGGAAAAGCGTTGTTGACAAATATAAGGGGGGGAAAAATGATTGAATTTACAATAATTTCGTGGATAATGGCTTTGCTGGTGGTGGCAGCCGCTTTGTATGCGATTGAAACCAAAGATTTGATGTCGGCAGCCATAGCCGCCGGTGTCGCCAGCCTTGTTGTTTCAATAATGTTTCTCATCCTTCAGGCTCCTGATGTTGCCATAACAGAAGCGTCCATAGGCGCCGGCTTGACAATGGCAATATTCGTTTATGCGATAGGAAAAACAGGGAGGTGGGAAGAGTGAGAAAGATAGCGTCAATAATTCTCGCATCGCTTCTTTTCGTTCTGTTGATCATGGCATTTTACCATCTTCCGTCCGCGGATTATACCACCGGCGATTATTATTATCAGAATCCGATAAACGGAAGTCATGCGGACGAAAATGTTCCTTCACATTATATTGCCGATGCAAAAAATGAGACGGGTGCGGTCAATGTCGTCACAGCCATTGTCGTTGAATACAGAGGATTCGATACCCTCGGGGAGGTAACGGTCCTGTTCTCGGCAGCCACAGGTGTGTCCTTCCTCTTGTACAATGTACGAAGTCGCAGTTCCAGAAAAAAGACGGAGGCAAATTTCATATTGAGAGAGGGTTCGAAACTCGTCCTTCCGTTCATACTTCTCACCGGCGTTTACATATTCATACACGGGCATCTGACACCGGGCGGCGGCTTCCCCGGCGGGTCCGTCATCGCTTCCGGCTTCCTTCTCATGATGCTTGCATATCCCAAATTTTTCATGAACGAGAAGGCTGTTTCAGTAACGGAAAGCCTTGCCGGCATAACCTTTGTATCCATCGGCCTGCTGGGTATGGTTCTTGCAACATCTTTCCTTCAGAATTTCCTGCCGCTGGGGCACGTCGGGTATTTGCTAAGCGCGGGCATAATACCCCTCATATACATTGCCGTGGGCTTCAAGGTCGGTTCCGAGCTGAGTTCGATAGTCGACAGAATGAAGGAGGTGCAAAAATGATGTGGGCGGAGTATTTCACGGTGGCAGCCCTTATTTCTATAGGTCTTTACGGCGTGATGTCGAAAAAAAATCTGATGAAGATTTTCATAGCCCTTTCATTGATGGATACCGGCGTTAATCTTATGCTAATAACGATAGGCTACGTTCCGGGAGGCACTGCTCCGATAGAAAACGGAAATTTTGCAAAATACGTTGACCCGCTCCCTCAGGCTCTCGTCCTTACGGCCATAGTCATAGGCGTTTCCGTCACGGCACTTGCTTTGACCCTGCTCATATGGTATCATTCCAAAACCGGCACTCTTGAATACAGGAGGGGGATGAGATGGTAATACATCCGGTGTTGATGATAGCGGTGCCTTTGCTTGCAGCATTTCTCACTCCTCTGATAAAAAAAGTGGCAAAGCCCTTTACTTTCGCCATCCTTCTTTTCAACTCGATTCTTTCGATTCTGCTTCTGGCAAAGGTCTACAACGACGGAGCGGTTTACGAAATCATAGCGGGCTTTTCACCGCCCGTAGGCATATATCTCGCCGTCGACAGCCTTTCCGCTCTTCTTGCTTTCATAATAAATGTGTTTGCCACCATAAATTTCATCACGTCCGACGGAGACCACAGATTTTCGATGCTTTATTTGCTGGCTGTCGCCGGCTCGACGGGCATCGTCATAACCGGGGATATATTCAATATGTTCGTATTCTTCGAAATCACTGCCGTTACTTCATATGCCCTTGTCGCCGCCAAAAAGAATAAGCGGGCGATAGAAGGAGCAATAAAGTACATGATTCTGGGCTCGGTGGGCTCCGTTTTCATTCTCATGGGCATAGGAATCATATACAGCCAGCTCAAAAGTTTGAACATATACGACATTGCGGCAAGGATTTCCTCCATGGATACGAAAATGATGTGGTTTTCTTTCACTCTTCTGCTCACCGGAATAGGGGTTGAGGCGGAACTCTTCCCGTTGAACGGGTGGGTTCCGGATGCATATGAAGGGGCAAAGAGCAATATAGCGTCATTTCTGTCCTTCGGGCCATCTAAGGCCGCCCTATATGCAATTGCAAGATTGCTGATTGTCGTATTTCCGTACAATCATGCCTACGAGATAGCGCTTTATGTGGGTGTCGCCACTCTGCTAATCGGGGAGATAGCGGCTATGATGCAGGACAACGTCAAAAGAATGCTCGCCTATTCCTCCATAGGGCAGATGGGTTTGATTCTCATCGCTTTTTCTCTTGCCAGCCAGCATTTCGAGTATGCGTTGCTTGCAGCATTTTTCCTGATTGTGAGCCATGCGTCCGCAAAATCATCTCTTTTCCTTCTGTCCAAAAGCGACGGAATGCCGGGCTTGGCAGGCAAATATACGGGCATAGTCGGTGTTTTGAGTCTGGTCGGTTTGCCCCCGTTTGCGGGATTCTGGGGTAAATGGTATCTGGTGCTCGGAGCGGCCAGCCAGAAACTGTGGGTGGTCATAATACTGATATTCTTCTCCGGCATAGTCGAGGCCGTTTATTTTGCCAGATATTTGCACAGGGGTTATGGCAGCGAGGGCAGCAGTCCATTGCCATCTTCCTACAAATATGCGATGGTTATACTGGTAACGTTTTCAATTGCATTCGGGTTGATTAACTTGCTGAGCAATATGTCCGTGCAAAGTCTGTTAGGAGGTGTATAAGATGATTGATTTGATACTTTTAACTCTGGTTATTGCAGCAATAGCAACATTTTTTGTCGGCAAAAAGGCGGCTGCCGTGATATCCATTATTGCATCTTCCCTGCCTTTGTTTGCGCTGATGGGCTGGGCAAAGTTGTACGGATTCAATCTGTTCAATTTTCTTCATCTCAACGTAGGGCAAAAATTGGACATATCACTGGCGGGGGCGACACTGCACCTTGCGGTAACACCTGTTTCATGGTTCTTCGGGATAATGATATTTCCGCTGTTCCCGGTAATAATGCTTTTTTCGTATTCCTTTTTCAAGAAGAACGACGGCTTCTACCCTTTCATGCTCCTTGCGTTGTTCGCCACGATGGGCATATTGCTTGCAAGGGATATGCTCACGTTCTTCCTCTTCTGGGAGATGATGTCATGGTCGTCCTTCTTGCTTGTATGGAGGAACGGCAACAGAAAGGCAACCATAAGTTATCTTGTGTTTTCCACCTTTTCGGCTTTTCTGATACTTTTCGGCATACTCCTGCTTTACTCCCAATTCCATTCTCTCATGTTCTCCAATCTGGCACTTACATCGAATACGGAATGTGTCATCGCTATTGCATCAATAATAGCGGGATTCGGCGTCAAAAGCGTTATAATGCCGTTTCATGCATGGGCTCCCGTGGTTTACTCGAAGTCCGACGAGCCGTTCGTGGCGTTTCTGGCGGGAGGGCTCAGCAAGCTTGGCTACTATGGTATATTCGTTTTCCTTTTCATTATATCCGGGGCAAAGGTCATGGACTCTTACGTTCAGGGCATATCTCCGAGTTATTTCCTTGCCGTACTCGGTGCTCTGTCCGCATTCATAGCAACCATACTGGCGTTCATGCAGGATGATTTGAGGAAGTTGCTTGCTTATTCGTCGATAGGGCAGCTCGGATACATAGCAATAGGCTTCGGAATAGGCACACCGTTGGCAATATCGGGTGCACTTTTCCAGGCGTTCAACCATGCATTCTTCAAGGCTGTTCTTTTCCTTGCGGCCGGGGCGGTTGCCTACCGTACGGGAAAGTGGAAGATAAGCGAGCTCGGCGGTGTTGCGTACAAAATGCCCCTCACATTCATGGCAGCCCTTTTTGCTATATTCACCCTTGCAGCCATTCCCATAACAAGCGGTTTTGCCGCAAAATGGTTGCTTTACGAGGCGGCTATAGATGCGAAGTACATATTCATCACCCCGATAATGCTGATTGCGGGCGTCGGCGCCTTCCTGTATTCGTT
This sequence comes from uncultured Thermoplasmatales archaeon, assembly GCA_964595325.1. GTDB lineage: Archaea > Thermoplasmatota > E2 > UBA202 > DSCA01 > VBQP01. Next base: position 5,617 of record CAZQQE010000009.1, read on the forward strand.
CCGCATACTCTACGGCGTTTTTCTCGGGGGGAACAACCATCCTGACATAGAGGAAGCTCCGAAGTCGATGGTGGCTGCAATGTTTCTCCTTGTTTTGCCCCTCATAATATTCCTCATATTTCCCGGAAAAATGCTCGATATGATGTCTCCCGTGCTATCGGCTGCGGGCATCGGCAGCATTTCCCATACGAATTATGTCATAACCACCGGGCTTGCTTCATACAATACACTTGCGGTCATATTCGCCCTGCTAGGTGCGATGGTACCGGCATTTCTGATATACAAGGGCAGGCCTCACCGCGTTGTTCCGTTCGAGGATAATTTCCTTGCGGGCGAGCCCCCTTCCATGCATGAGGGCGTTTCGATGCATGCAGCCAATCATTTTTACAAGCCCATAGAGGACGTTCTGATGCCGTATTTCAGGTACGGGGCGAATTCCTGTTACAATGCCATTTACAAGGGGCTTAAAGCCATTTCAAATGCGGTCAGAAGGATTTACACCGGTTTCAGCGACGACTATGTGATATACATCGTCATATTTTTCCTACTGGTAACGGGGTGGTTGATATGGATTTGAACATAATTGTAAAGATAGCTGTGCTGGCAGCATATGCAATCATCGGCACGTCGGTCGGTCTGTTATTCGGCGGGATAGGACGAAAGGTTATAGCGAGAGTCCATAACCGGGTCGGCCCTCCGTTCTACCAGAATTTCATAGATGTTGCAAAACTGCTGGGCAAAAAAACGAATATAAGCCACGGGTGGATATTTGACCTTGCCCTTCTTTTCTCAATATCCGGCATACTCCTCACATTGCTTTTCCTTCCCATAGGCGGCGTCAAACTTCTCAGCACCGACGGCGATGCATTCCTTGTTCTCTACCTGCTCGCCATTCCATCATTGGGATTCGCTCTCGGTGCAGGTGCTTCCGGCAACCCGAACGCCGGCATAGGCGTCATGAGGGCTCTCGTGATGATGCTGTCTTACGAACTTCCTTTTGTCATGACTCTGATAGCCTTGATGATATACTACGATACCACTTCGATTGCGACCATAATGGAGAGCCAGCGGCATTTATGGGCAATATTCATACCTCCGTTCCTGCTCGGGGCGGCGGTGGCGGACATGGCGCTGCAGGGCATGCTTATGGAAAGCCCGTTCGATATTCCCATAGCGCCTCACGAAATCGCAAGCGGGCCCATGGTCGAGTTCGGCGGCAAGTACCTCGGCAGTTTGATGCTGTACAAGGCAATAGCGCTGGTTGTGGAAACGACGCTGTTCGTCGATTTGTTTCTCGGAGGCGGAGTCGTTATGCACGGCGGGGTGCTTGCGGGAGTCGTGAATTTCATCTCGTGGATGGTTCTCACATTCATCGTGTTCGTGATTGCCATTTTGATAAATGCTTCTTTTCCGCGTTTCCGCATAGAGCAGGCTTTCAAATTTTACTGGAAGTATGAGGCGATAGCCGCCGCCATTTCATTGGTGTGGGTTTACTGGATAGTGGTGATATCATGATGAAATATGAAGAATGGAGCAAGCTGGCGAGGAAGGCAAGCAAAAAATCACTCTGGATGGTTCACTTCTGCACGGGCTGCGGGGCAATAGAACTGCCTCCTGTAATGACCTCCCGCTATGATATGGAGCGTTTCGGGATGGGGCCCATGGCGACGCCCCGTCAGGCGGATGTTATGCTCATAACCGGATATCTGACGGTAAAAACATTGAAGCGTGTCGTTCAGGTTTACGAGCAGATGCAGGCTCCGAAGTACATCATCTCATTCGGTTCTTGCCCCATAAACGGGGGGATGTACTGGGATTCATACAACACGATGAAACGACTTGACCGATACCTGCCCGTGGATGTTTACGTCGGAGGGTGCATGCCCCGCCCTGAAGCAGTCATGGATGCCTTTCTCAAACTCATGGAATTGATTGATGAAGGAAAGACGAGGGGCTGGGAGAAGTACCAGAAATATCACGAGCAGTATAAGCGTAATCAGCGGATGGCATTCAATTTCGAGAGAGGTGAAGATGAAGGCGCTTGAATTACTTGGAAAAGGCGAGGAGATGCACGGCAGGCTTTATGTCAGTTCGGGGAAGGAAGAGGTCGCCGAAATCGTGAAAAAACTGAAGGACAACGGATTCAACCATTTCGTCATGCTGTCATGCATTGACTGGATTGACAATAACGAGTTCGAGCTTGTCTACCACATGTGGAGCTACGAACACAAGGAGCATGTCATGGTGTCGGTAAAACTGCCGAGAGACAACCCTTCGATGCCCTCCCTCTGCGATATATTTCCGCAGATTGAGACTTATGAGAGAGAGGTGCACGAACTGTACGGCATAGATTTCGAGGGAAACAAAAATCTGAAGCCTTTTCTTCTGGAGGGATGGCACGACACGCCACCAATGAGAAAGGACTTCGATTCCAAGAAGTTTGTGAAGGAGGTGTTTGACAACATCCCCGAGATAAAGGAGGATGAAGATGAAGGAATATGAGCTGTTCCTAGGTCCGCAGCATCCCGGCATAGGCGGGAACATGATGTACCATCTGTGGGTGGACGGCGATACTGTCACGAAGGCGGAGTGCAATGTCGGTTACTTGCATCGTGGCTTCGAGAAATTAATGGAATCGCGAGGATGGATGCAGAACGTGCCGCTGGTATGCAGAATATGCGTGCCCGAACCCGATGTAAACGAAATGGCGTATTCGATGGCGGTCGAGGAGCTGATGGAGTGGGAGGTGCCGGAGAGGGCAAACTACATCCGTGTCATAGTGCTGGAACTGGCGAGGATAGCGGCCTATCTGATGAGCATAGGCGGGTATGCGGGCAGTTTGGGCATATATACTCTGCCTCAGTGGGCTTTCGGTGACCGTGATTACATCCTTGACATATTCGAGCAACTTACGGGGGCAAGGGTTTATCATATCTACACATGGCCCGGCGGCGTCCGCTGGGATATGCCGGACGATTTGCCGAAACTCATAGAAAAAACTCTGGCTTACATGGAGAAAAGGCTTGAACTGTATGATGACGTATTCTTCAAAAACCGGATATTTTTTGACAGGGCCGTCGGCATAGGAAAAATTCCCAAAGGCAAGGCGGTGGAGTGGGGTGTTACGGGCCCGAATTTGAGGGCGTGCGGTTACGGGTATGACGTGCGGAAACTGGAACCGTATGCTGCCTACGCCGACATGGACTTTGAAGTGGTGAGATACCCCGACCTTGGAAAATTCGAATCCCTTTCGGACGGATGCGATGCATATACGAGAATTATTGTGAGAAGGCTTGAGATAGAGCAGAGCATTTCGATAATACGACAGGCGTTGAAAAAATTGCCTGAAGGGGAGCATCTTCTCAAGCATCCCAACTGGCTGAAGTGGAAGGTTCCTCCCGGATATGCATATAAAAGGATAGAGAGCAGCAAGGGTGAGTACGGCTATTTTGTCGTGAGCGACGGCGGAGCAAAGCCAGTCAGAGTTCACGTAAGGGGGCCGAGCTATACCCACGGGGTGAACGTAGCGGAGACCATACTAAAGGGAGCAAACATGGCTGATGTTTCACAAATTTTATTCAGTCTGGATGTTTGTCCTCCAGATATAGAGAGGTGAAAAATGAGCATATTTAAACCGTTGAAGGCGTGGAAGCATCTTGCACGAAAGCCCCACACCATAAGGTATCCCGAGCAGGAGCATTTCGACATGGATGGGAAGAAACTGCCTATGGATACTTTGAGGGGTTTTCATTCCAATGACCTTGAAAGGTGCATCGGCTGCCGGATGTGCGGGCAGATATGCATGAACAGCGCTATAACCTATGAGGAAGTGCCGGAATTGAAGGAGAATAAGGGTAAAAATGTCAGGCCGGTGGTGGATTACGGGCGGTGCTGTTTCTGCGGGTTGTGCACGGATATATGTCCCACGAAATCGCTCCATCTCACGCCGAACTTCAAACTCGTGAGCACCGATAAGCACGACTACAAGTTCATGCCCACGCAGAAAGCCACTAAAAATGAAAATTTCGAGGTGGAACTGGATAAAATGTTGTTCAATCCGGAGGAATATTCAAAAATTCGGGAGGAAACGGAGTGATGTTTCTCCGTAATGTATGATAAATTATTTATTTACCCGTCTATTTACCCACCAAGTGAAAGCATGGCAAAAGGAACCAGAATGAAGAAGTGGACGATACCGTTGGTAATAGGAGCATTCTTCCTTGTATTATTTTTTAATACATATTTCAACTACACCTCGGGTATAGCGATAAACGAAGGGGGCACATTTGGCAACGAGCCATCTGTTACCGATAAGTTCTACCTCGCAGGCCCTGATCCTTATTACCATGCAAGACTTGTGGAAATAACCGTTAATACAGGTCGTTATCCGTATATGGGCGGTATTCACGGCGGCACAGACCCGCTTCTTAATTACCCGATGGGGCGTTCCGGTGGAAGGCCTCCGCTATTTAATATGATGACTGTGGGTGTCGGCAGCCTTATTTCGCCTCTCGTCGGCGGCGAGATGAACGGGCTGGGGTATGCAATGCAATTTTTGCCTGCCATTTACGGTGCCCTTCTTGTCATTCCTCTATACATAATCGGCTCCAGAGTTTTCAACAAAAAGGCGGGCATACTGGCGGCATTCACTCTTGCTCTTATACCGATACATCTCAGCTCGGGCCACGGCTCCGCGTATTCCCTTTACGACCATGACTCTTTCATTCTCCTGCTCTCGACAACTGCCATGATGTTTCTCATATTGAGTTTGAGAGAAAAAAATGCCAAGAGGTCGATGATTTTTGCGTTCATGGCAGGTATAGGGGTGGCGGGGGTGGCGATGACATGGGTTGCAGCCCAGTACATATATGCGGTTATAGCCGTGTACGGGCTTTCACAGATGATTGTTGACATCATAACTTCGAGGATAGATACATCCGTACCGAGAACTTTGCTGATTTCATTGTTCAGCGGCTATTTGCTGGCATTTCCGGTGTACTGGGTCAAGGGTGGTTTTTCTCTGACCGTTCCGCTTGTCATCTCCCTTGTTGTGGCGGCATTCAGTGCAATTTATATATGGCTCGGAAGGAATAAAATCCCGTGGGTCATATCCATACCATCTATATTCGGTATCGGCGGGGTGGGTCTTGCTTTCTTCTATATCATAAGAAATACGACCAACGTCATTCTCAAACCTCTTACGGCCATCTCAAACATTCTCTTCGGCTCCGGGATATACGGCAATAAAGTTTCTCTGACCATTGCGGAGGCGAGCACATTCGATTTCAGCAGAACCGTTATGTCATTCGGTCCGGTTTTATACTGGCTCGGATGGCTCGGCTTTCTCTTTCTGCTGTATTTCTACTGGAAGAAAAGGTCTGTTAGAAGAGATTATTTTGTTCTCACAATATGGTTTTTAATAGAGGTGTGGCTTGTTCATACTGCAGGTCGTTTCCTGAATGACCTTGTACCTCTCATGGCGGTGCTCGGCGGATGGGTTCTGTGGATTGTAATTGACAAGCTTGATTTCAGAAGCGTTATAAAGACGGTAAAGGGTGTGGGCGGAGGCTGGTATGGCCTCAAAAAAGGGATAAAGTTGAGGCATGTCATCGGAGCATCGTTCGTGGTATTCCTTGTTATCATGCCGAACGGATGGCTTGCATTCGATGCATCCGTGCCATCAACAATGAAGAGCGATTTTCATACTGATAAACTCGGTGCGTTTGGTCTCGGTGTCCATACCGAGAAGTGCTGGACAGACGCATTCTCATGGCTCAAGCAGGAGAATGAGGGAATAAACGATACGGACAAACCTGCTTTCATATCATGGTGGGATTACGGGTTTTATTGTGTGGAAGAGGCTAAAAATCCGGTAGTGGCTGATAACTTCCAGGACGGCATAGAACCTGCCGCCAATTTTGAGACGGCACAGAGCGAGGATGAGGCGGTAGCCGTCTGGATAATAAGGCTGGCACAGGGGGATATGGCAAATAATGGCGGGAAGTTGTCTGCTCCTGTCAAAGGAGTGTTTGACAAATATCTCGGGAATAAAAGCAAGGATATTGAAACCATACTTGAGGACCCGACAGGATATGTAAACACTTCATATGGGCAGGTAATCGGAAAAGAATATGGCGGAGAAAAGTACCACGTGCGGGAAAAGAATGCCATGTACCATGATGCCGTATCATTGCTGACCACTCAACTTGATGACGATAGCATTACATGGCTTTATCACGATATGCAAAATGCAACCGGCCGTAGCATAAGATATTACGGCGTTGAAGGTTATGATGTGAATATATTCAATGTATTCACTTTTCTGGCGGATAAAGGCACCTTCGGGTATGAGACCAGCGAGGACAACTACTTCAAGTTGTGGTATGTGTCTCAGACCGGTCAGAAATACACGCCCGACGAGGTGAAGAACATGACTGCGCAGGAAAGGCAGAACATAGGACAACTCACTCCCCAGACGGTAAGAAAAGAACCATTCTACAACAGCATGGTTTATAGAACTTATCTGGGTGAATCCGTTTCCAAGCAGCTTTTCGAAAATCAGACGCAATATCGTCAGTATTTGTATATGATGATGCAGCCAACGGTGGGCATGAAACATTTCGTTGCAGAGTATGTATCGCCGATGGATTCCAATAAATCCCTTTATTTTGCACGTGGAAGTTTGTGCTTCGGTTGCCCTGCGGTTGTCGTGGCGAAGTATTACGAGGGGGCTAAAATAAGCGGTACCCTGAGAAGTGATGGCGAAGCAATGAGCGGTACCATCGTTTCGGTGCAAAAAAATGTCACAATGTATGGAAGGCCTAAAGCTATAGTGCATGATTATACTGTCACTGATGGTAGCGGCCATTTTTCCGTGATTGCTCCTGCGGGCAATATCACGCTTGTCGTGTCAAAGGGGAGCGGGCAGGACAGAGTGGTGATAAAGAAAATAACTTTTAACGGTACCGGCAGTCTCGCGCCCATAAGCGAGGATGATGCAATGCGTAACTCGCCGACATGGCAGCGGGACATAGGAACCATAAACATAAACAGGGGTTCCGCCAAAGGAATTGCATATTGGGACAAGGACGGAGACGGAAAATATAATGCAAGCATTGACTCTCTGCTTTCAAATGTTAAAGTTACTATCGGTGATAAGACGGTCACCACGAACTCGAAGGGATATTATGAAATCCATTCGTTGTTGCCCGACTCGTATCAGATTGATGCGGTCAAGCACGGCTATGATATTTCGGGAAGCAAGACCGTGAACGTGGAACCCAATGAAACTACCACACACAATATCTCCATGATTCCGTCGAAAGTACAGGTCAGCGGGCAGACATGGTCGGATATCAACGGCAACGGAAAGAAAGATCCGGATGAGTACAGAGCAGGTATATCGGTTGTATTTACCGTCTCCTCCGCTTATGACAAGAACGCAAAGAATGTTACAGTAACTTCGAACGAGACAGGGTACTACAGCAGAGACCTTTCGCCTGCGGTGTATTCCGTTGAAGTCAATTATTCCGTGAACGAGACCACCACATACGTATATACCGGCACCCTTAAGATAAACATCGGAGACAGTGCAAAGACCTTTGATATAAAGTTATCCACGGTAAAGAAATGAGATACGAGGACTTCAAGAAGTACAGAGAACGCATGAATAGCAAGATACTCTCGGAAGGCAGCATAAATACAAAGAGATTCTTTTCTCTCGATACCGCTGTGTACAGAGACGGCAAGTTGTCCGCAAAAATGAAGGAAATGATGGGTCTTGTTGCCTCTACGGTCATGAGATGCAATGATTGTATCGCATATCATATCGACAGATGTATCCGTGAAGGTTTCACAGATGACGAGATATATGAAGCCCTTGATGTAGCTCTTATTGTGGGCGGCTCCATAACCATTCCCCATATAAGATATGCATATGAGATGGTGGAAGAAATAAGGAGCAACAAAAAATAATTATCTTGTGACAATGGTAACGACATCTCCGTCCCTGACTACATGATTCATCCCTACTCTCTGGCCGGGGAATGACGCCGAGGGGCCCCATACAATTGCATACCTGAAATTCTTAACGAATTCACGGTGGATTTTACGGCAGACATCTCTTATATTGCCCCCTTCCTTTAAAACAAGAGGATGTTTCCTGTCCGCTTCCCCTCCTTCAGGTTTCATGTAAATCCTTACCAGTGAAAGAGAGTCGAATATTTTCTCTTTCAGTTCTTCTATCCCGAAACCGGTCTTTGCAGAAACCAGTACTGTTTTGTCATCTGCTGCAGCCGTTACTTTATCTCCGTATTTATCTATCTTGTTTATGGCAATGACGGCAGGTATGTATACCCTGTTGCCGGAGAGCGCATCTATCAGCCTTTCTTCGTCGACATTTCCCCTTATAACGATGTCGGCATTTACAAGATATTCCTGTGCTATCTCCTTTGCCAGCTCCTCATCTATTTTTGCGTTCTTGGATAACTCTATTGTTATCCCTCCTCTATCTTTTTTCTTTATGACGACATCAGGCGCTTTTTGGTTTATTCTTATCCCTGCTCTGTGCAATTCGTTTTTTATGAAATCCAGCTGTTTCATGTCGCCGGCGTCCGCCATTATAAGCAGAAGGTCAACAACTCTTACAATTGATATGATTTTTCTACCCTCCCCCTTTCCTTCGGCTGCTCCATATATTATCCCCGGAAGGTCGAGGAGCTGTATCCTGCATCCGCCGTATTCCATGACGCCGGGAATCACCGATGTGGTGGTGAAATCGTAACTGCCCGTCTTGCTTTCGGCATTCGTCAGCCGATTGAGCAGCGTGGATTTTCCGACAGAGGGGAAGCCGACCATGCCTACTGTGGCATCTCCTGTTTTCTTCACACCGAAGCCAGCCCCGCCCTTGCCTCCCTTCTGCTTCATTTTTTCGTCTTTGAGGCGGGCTATTTTTGCCTTTAACTTCCCTATGTGGTGCTGTGTAGCCTTGTTGTACTTGGTGTTTTGAATCTCTTCCTCGAGTTCTTTTATCTCCTCGTCGATGTCCACATCCGGGAAATGGGGAAATGTAAATAAAATTATGCTATTTTTCCTTCTCGGAGTAATATCTGCATCTGTCTCTTAGGATGCACTTTTCGCATGCCGGGTTCCTTGCTTTGCATACTTTCCTGCCGTGAGCTATGAGAAGGTTTGAGACATCCGCCCATTCGCTTTTCGGAAATTTGCGCATCAAATCTTGCTCGATTTTTTCTCTTGCGCTTTCCTCCGTGATTCCCAGACGCTGCGAGACCCTCATGACGTGCGTGTCAACCGCAATCCCCTCCGCCTTTCCGAATGCGTTAGAGAGCACGACGTTAGCCGTCTTTCTCTGTACGCCGGGCAGTTTTATCAGCTCCTCCATCGTATCCGGAACGTTTCCTCCGTACTTTTCCATGATGATTCTGCAGCTTTCCTTTATATATTTTGCCTTGTTGCGGTAGTAATTGATGCTCTTTACCGCCTCTCTCAACTCATCGATATCGGCATTCGCAAAATCCTCCGCATTTTTATACGTTGAAAACAATTTTTCCGTAACTATGTTGACCTGCTTATCTGTTGTCTGGGCGGAGAGTATGGTTGCAACCAGCAGCTGCAGTGGGCTGGAATGATTCAATGCGGTTCCTTTCACGTCATATTCCTTTCTCAGTATGTCCACAATGTCCATTTTATCTCCTGAATACGAGCCATCTTTTTTCACCGGTTCTTTCCATGCAGTAGTCTCCCCTGATTTTTTTCCCATCAAGGTGAAAGGCTATCATATCCCTCTCGTTCTCCTCCATTTCGTACTCGCCGGAATCCCATATTTTTATCATGCCCGCACCGTACGTTCCCTCCGGAATTTCGCCTTCGAAGGTCGCAAAACTCATCTCATGGTTTTCCGTTTCCATCGCAAGCCTCTTCACCCCTCTTTTTTCCGGTAACCCCTTCGGAATCGCCCAGCTTTTGAGCGTGCCGTGCATCTCCAGTCTGAGGTCGTAATGAAAGTGTTTCGAGTAGTGTTTCTGTATCACAAAGATGTTTCCCATCGCCCCATGAACCAAAAGTCATATATTAAAAATTTCGTTGAATGTAGCAAGGTGGGCAGAATGAAAAACAGGGAAGTTGCCAGAGTGCTTTACGGAATAGCAGACCTTCTTGAAGTGGAGGATGTGAAATTCAAGCCCAATGCATACAGAAAGGCAGCCCAGAATATAGAATCCATGCCCGATGACATAGAAAAAATTTACAAGGACGGCAATCTCGAAAAAATACCGGGCGTTGGAAAAAACATAGCGGAAAAGATAAAGGAGTTGCTGGAGACCGGTTCGCTGGCATACTACGAAAAATTGAAGAAAGAAGTGCCCGTCGATGTTGAAGCGCTTTCGGCAGTGGAGGGCATGGGTCCCAAGAAGATAAAGACTTTGTACAACGAGCTGGGGATAAAAACTCTGGATGATCTGGAGAGAGCGGCGAAGGAAGGGAAAATAAGGGACATAAAGGGCATGGGCGAAAAAACCGAGGAGAACATACTGAAAAATATTGAATTTGCAAAAGGGCGGGGGCGGCGGGGGCTGCTGGGTCTCGTTCTTCCGGAAGCGAATGCCATAAAGGAAATGCTGGAGGGAAAGGTCGATAAAATAAGCATTGCAGGCTCGATACGCCGGATGAAGGAGACCGTGGGCGATATGGACATCCTTGCCGTTTCGCCGCAGCCCGCCGGGGTGATGGATTTTTTTACGGGTATGGAGGGCGTGGCGGCGGTGATTGTGAAGGGCAATACGAAGTCGTCGGTACGGCTCGAAAGCGGCATACAGGTCGATTTGAGGATTGTGCCCGAGGAAAGTTTCGGCTCGGCGCTGCAGTACTTCACGGGGAGCAAGAGCCACAACATAGAGGTGAGGCGGATTGCGGTCAGGGCGGGCTGCAAGCTGAACGAATACGGGCTGTTCAAAGGGGAGCGGAGAATCGCAGGAAAGACGGAGGAGGAGGTTTACAAAGCTCTGGGAATGGACTACATCCCGCCGGAGTTGAGGGAAAACAGGGGAGAGGTAGAGGCTGCACTGAAGGGCAAGCTTCCGAAACTGGTGGGCTATGAGGATGTGAAAGGCGATTTGCAGATGCACACGACATGGAGCGACGGGGCGAATACGATAGAGGAGATGGTGGCGGAGGCGGCGGGCATGGGGCATGAGTTCATCGCCATTACCGACCACGTGGGAACGCTGAAAATAGCAGGGGCGATGGACGAGGGCAAGATAAGAAAGCAGATGAAGGAAATCGAGAAAATAAATGAAAGGTACGGCATACGGGTGTTTTACGGAGTCGAGGCTAACATCATGAAGGACGGAAGCATTGATATGGACAGAAAGGTGCTGAAAGATGTGGATGTGGTTGCTGCTGGCATCCATTCGGGTTTTCGCATGCCGGAGAAAGAGATGACGGCGAGGGTGGTAAATGCCATGGAAAACGATGCGGTGAATATAATCGTCCATCCCACCGGAAGGATAATCGATAAAAGGGAGGGCATAGCGCTGAACTTCGACAAAGTGTTTGAAGTGGCAAAGAAAAACAATGTTGTTATGGAGATAAACGCCCAGCCCGCACGCCTTGACTTGAACGATGTGCACGTGAAACGGGCGGTTGAGATGGGAGTAAAGCTGTCAATAGGCACGGATGCCCACAATAAGAGCCAGCTTCACTTCATAAACCTCGGCACGGCGGTTGCCCGAAGAGGATGGGCTGAAAAAGGTGACATAATCAACACGTACGATATCAAAAAGCTGGAGAAAGTGTTTGAGAAATAAGTTTAAAGGAAAAATGGCTGTCGTCCCTCAATTATCGGGACAACTACGCCAAAGGTAGTATTGGCGGAACGGTGGGCAAAGAGAAAGGCATTTTAGGATGGCATTAGAAATCCATGCCAGAAAAAAAGTTACCGTGAAGGACGGGGGTTCGCAGGTTTATAATGAATATGTTGTTACGACTAGGGAATTTAATCTGAAAACCAAAGACAGGGTAATTACTTTGGATGATTTGGGCGAGGGTGTTGGGACATTTGAGGATGCATACTGGTGAAGGCTATTAAAAAAACATGGTTTTCGTTTCCAGAACATT
>CAZQQE010000010.1:0-17720 GCA_964595325.1 uncultured Thermoplasmatales archaeon
ACTTCATAAAAGATAGCATAGAGAACTGGGGAATAAAGTATGTCATGCTTGTCGGTGGAAGGCACGGCGGTGTCGGTGCGGAGAAGTGGTGGTGCCCCGTAAGATATGCGCATCTGGATGATAGGAGTAACTGGGAAAAGAGTTATCTGAGCGACCTTTACTTCTCCGATATATACAAGTACGATAATGGGAATGCAACATTTGAGAACTGGGACAGTAATGGAGATGGAGTTTTTGCAGGATGGAGCATGATGAAGAAAGATACCATTGATTTCTATCCTGATGTGTACGTCGGCAGGCTTGCATGCAGAAACAGTTACGAGGTAAAGAAGATGGTCGAGAAAATAATAGCATACGAGACCACAACATACGGTCAGAGCTGGTTCAAGAAGATGGTGGGAATAGGCGGCGATACTTTCCCAGACAAGAGTGACCCATATTATGATGGTGAGGTGGGTGTACTGGATGCTGCAAGCTACATGAAAGGATTTAACCTCACAACGCTTTTTACTTCGGATAACACACTTACAGGTGCAGATGATATAATCAACGCGGTCAGCAAGGGATGCGGCTTCCTTTTCTTTGAAGGGCACGGAAATCCGATGAGCTGGGCAACTCACCCGCCTTATGACGGCAATACATGGATCGGCATAGACGAGACGCAGTTCCCCGAATTCTCAAATAACGGGATGTATCCTGTATGTATAATAGGGGGATGCCATAACAGCCAGTTCAACGTAAGTGTACTTAACTTGTTAAAGCTGAGTAAAATCAAAGACACATACTACAAATCAGAATGGGCTCCGGAAAGCTTCGGCTGGTGGATAATGAAAATGCCAAATAAGGGAGCAATAGCAAGTGTTGGAAACACAGCACTGGGATACGGAGCAGTAGGAGATGAGAACAAAGACGGCATAGCAGATACCATACAATTCTATGGAGGATTCATAGACAGCGAATTTTTCAAGATGTATGGGAACGGAACCGATATCCTCGGAGAAACGCACGGAATGACAATAACAAACTATATCAAGAATTTCCCGCCGATGGAGGATATGATAGATGCAAAGACGATAGAGGAATGGCCTCTGTTTGGTGATCCGACCCTGAAGATAGGCGGATACCCGAGCTAGGCATCCAAACCCTCTCCCCTTTTATTTCTTTGTTAAAATTTCTATACCGTTTCTTTTTACAAGGACATCGTCCTCAATCCTTATGCCCCATTTGCCATTCAAATAAATGCCCGGCTCAACGGTCAGCACCATACCCTCTTTCAGGATGGTATTTTCTTTTATGGAAAAGCCGTCATGGACTTCAAGTCCTACAGAATGACCGAGCGAATGGATAAGTCTGCCAAATCCTTTTTTCATGAAAAATCCATCGACTGCATTATGGACATCCATGGCCTTAACACCCTCTTTTATCATTTCAAATGCCATTTCTTGCCCTTCCTTTACAATCCCGTATACCCTCTTTTGCTCACTACCGGATACAAATGTTCTTGTCATATCGGAGCAGTATCGTTTGTAACGCGCCCCGAAGTCAATCAGTGCCGGAAATTCAAATTTTCTATCACCTGTGGAATGGTGAGGAAGCGAAGAATTTTTTCCGAAAGCAACAATCGTATCGAATGATGGTGTTGCACTCCTCTTTCCCATCTGGTAGTCTACCTCCGCACGTACATCGCATTCTCTTATACCTTCATGCAAATATGACTCAATCTCCCGAGAGACATCTGTTGCTATTTTACATGCTTTTTTAATTGTCTCTATTTCTTTCCGGTCTTTTACCATCCTCGCCTTTCTTATGGCATTTCCAACATCAATAAAATCAGATTTCGGAAATAACTTCCTGAGTTGGATAAAATCAGCATAAGATATTGACATGCCATTTATGCCTATCTTTTCCCCGTCCACTCTTTCTTTTATCAAGTCCATTTTTTCCTTATTACTTGAGAATGCATGTACATTTTTTCCTGCAGACTCTTCGAGTTTAGGACATATCACTTCAGCCTTGCCGTCTGGATGCAGTACTGCAACAGAGTTTTCAAAAAGCCCGTCTTCAAACCCTGTCACATAAAAGAAGGTCATGTCTATACCGGATGAACCGTTCATTATGATTATTTCATCCACTCCTGTGTTTTCAAATATTTTTTTTATTCTCTCTCTCATTCTCTCGCCTTACAATCATATCACTTATTTCCCCAATCTCATGCGGTGAAAGCTCCTCCACCCTTTTCTCACCATGCAGTACAACACCCACCTCATCAGGGGATATGATACCCCCAATAACCAGCGAGTTCTTTATCTTTTTTCTCCTGTGCGAAAAGAGCGCTCTGGTCACCTCAAAAAAAATCTTCTCGTCCTCCACCTCAAACTTCGGTTTTCCGGGGATAACTCTGACTATCGCAGAATAAACCTTCGGGCGGGGGCGGAAGGCGGAGGGGGGCACCACCTCCAGTATTTCCCAGTCGGCAGCATAAGAAGCCATTACAGAAAGACGTGAGTAATCCTTACTTCCCGGCTTCGCCACCAGACGGTCTGCAAACTCTTTTTGGTACATCAGCACCCCAAGCTCAAAATTTTTTTCCAGCAATTTAAAGGTCACCGGGGAGGATATCTGATAGGGAAGATTGGCTATTACCTTATTAAACTCAAGATGGGAAAAATCAATGTTCAGAACATCATCGCATATTATATCCGCATTCGGTATACTTTTAAGTGAGTCTGCCAGCGAACGGTCAATTTCCACTGCTATTACTTTTTTTGCCTTTTGTGCAATTCTTTTTGTCAGCACACCGTATCCTGCGCCTATTTCCAATACCACATCTTTATCGGAAAGAGAGGCATATTCTATCTGTCTATCCGCAATTCTATTATCCACCAAAAAATTCTGCCCTTTCATTTTACTTTTTCAAAGGCGCCCTTGTAAAAAGACGATATTTCTGGTCAGGATCCATAAGCTCCTCTTCTATCCTTTTTGCTATAAGCTTTTCCGGATGTGTAAGATGCTTTATTCTTGCCGACATGTCTTCAAAGCTTTTGAACGGTTCTTTTCTCCTTTCATCCACTATTTCGTACATTGTCTTTTTGCCAAGCCCAGGAAGAAGTTCAAGAGCATGATACCTTGTAGATATTGCCGGACATTCGTTGTAAAAATCCACAAACTTTTTTTCATTATCCTTTATTATATCCAGGATTACATATATCAGTTCTCCATGGGCTGCAGCCGATAGATCCTCGTAATTAACCCTCCCCTTTACTTTTGCTATTTTCTTTCTCTTTTCTTTATCTTTCCCGACGTATACACGTTCGCCTATGGTAAGCGGGACGTTCCTTTTGGGCAATAACTCCAGCAATGTAAATTTATCTTCCCCGATACCATATGCCACTGATTCCTTTCGATAGCCCGGCTTTCCCATTGCTAAATAATCCAAGATATAAACATAATCTTCCATGTTTACCTCAGATATACTCCCTGACTATCTCTAAAATCTTTTTTATTTCTTCTTTTGATGGGACAAATGTTTCCTTTGAAAAAATTGCCATAACATCTTCTTCATCTTCCGGGAGGAGGTCTGCTATCTTATAAGCCTGAATTTTACCTATTTTCTCTATATTCATAAGTTTTCTTATCAGTTCCTTTGTTTTGTTAGTAGATAATTTCACCACTTTTTCGCTGTGCTCCAGAGCTATTTTTTGTTCCCTCGTAAGCTCTTCCCGTTCCTTCCCAAGTTTCGTGAGCATATCCTTTACTTCCGTCAAAGAAACAACTTTCATTTTACACCTTTCTCAGATGTTCTGGTCTTACAATAACATTTTTTATTGCATTTCCGTTTCTTACTTTTACAATGTATGCATCCCCTCTCTTTTCCTCGACATCACCGGTCTTCCCTTGATATCTGCGGTGGGGCATACCCTTGTGTATTGAAGGGTCTATGACTATTGACACCTTATCTCCTTTCTCAAACTGCTGCAATGCCCTTGTAATGGGACTCAGCCCCCTCTCTCTCGGCTTTCTTCGCAGTATTTGCCTTGTTTTGCTTCTAATTCCTCTCGATCTTCTCGCCATATTTATCACCAATACCTATTACGTCCAGCTTCTTTACTTGCATGGGACAGCCTGCCAGCCGACTCAGCGACGGTTCTGTCCTGCCGCCATCCCCCGTTATCAACTCCTTTATGTATGTGCCCGACTCCGCATTCACCACCAGCGTTGCTTCACCCGCCTTCTCCTCCTCCACCCATATATCCAGTATCCTTCTCCTTCTTATCTTATCTGCTCTTCTATGAACTACCCGGGATGGCGTTCTCTGGTCTATATAGCAACCCCTTAATGCATTAACTGCTTCATTAAGTTTTCCCTCCCCGGCAAAGGTTACAACTGCCCTGTATGTCTTGCTTGCTTTCATGGCTTTGATTTCCTCTATCTCTTTTTTTGCGGCAAACCGCAGGTCGGACACCTCGACTTTTCCCTTTCCGAATGAATTTATTTCATCCTCAAGCATTGACAAATCCAGACTTCTTTTTCTGGGTTTTCTGATTTCGAGAATGAAAGGTCTGCCATTTCCGAGCATGAGAACATCTATATCTTCCCTGCCCGCTCCATGAAAATATTCTTCCGTTCCGCCGGTTATATCAACAGCCCTTTTTGCGATAATTTCTTCAACGCTTTCCTCATACATCTTTCCCGTGCCGTGACAGTAATCGCATCCGGCACCCTTGCACTTCCTGCACGGCCACCTTGTCTGGGGTATGCCCCTTATCAGTTTTCTATATCTCCCATAAATATACAGCGGACGGATATCCAGTTCAATATCATCATACTGCGTATTTATTATTGCGGTGATATGGGGGCGGATGAAATCTGCTTCTTTTCCAGTTTCATCGGCAATGAGTTTTCCAACTTCTCTGTTTATCTCTCTTTTTATCGACTCCCCGTAACCGGTTATTGCAGATAATTCCCCTTCTTTCGTCAGAATCTCCTCATCTACCCGGCTCCCCACCAGAAAGGTATTATATTCGTAGCCATCCATTGCTTCCACCGCCATATCGCTGAATTTTTTCAACTCACCCATAATGCCCTCGCAGAGCCAGCATTTATCGGGTTCGACTTTTTCAATCCCTAAAGATTGCCTTATCAGCGCACCTCTCTCTGCGTTGTCCATTCCGTGGCCCATATTTGCAAACTGCCTGCCAAGGCACGAATCGCACAACCGACGGGGAGAGAGCTTCTCGGCTATGGGTATTATCTTATCTATGTCCCAGTCTGTCTCTTCCATCTATTGCCGAATAGGGGCGGTAGTTAAAATAATTAGCTATCCGCCTACTCCTCGAAATTCTTGCCGCAGTACGGGCATACCTTTGCATCGAAGGGAATCGTTCTGCCGCAACTCGGGCAAATTCTATCTCTATGCTCCGGTTCTCTCTCCGTTGCTTTCTTTTCATAGAATGATGGCTCGGGCGGTCTTACTATGAGCCATACAATTAGACCGATTAATCCAAACAACAAACCTATGATGAGCCAAAGTGCACCGCTTTTACCTCTCTTTTCCGCATCCTTGTACATCCATACGGCTATGGCGATCTCGATAATGAATGCCACCAGCCATACGAAACACAGAGCACCGGTAAAAAGTCCCAGCCCTCCCAATTCCCATGGTACTTTGTCCGGGTTGGTATTATTAACAGCGGCAGCCAATACACTGCTGCCCGCTATACTGGCAAGCACAATCACTGCCAGACCAAATATCATAAATTTATCTATCTGTTTCATAAGATAGTAACCCCTATGTTTTAAATATAATTTTCTATTTTTTTTATACACAAACCACAGTTAGATTGCAGTTTATTCACCCATACATCGGACTGATTTGCATAAACGGCTTTCTGGGCTTTGCCTTCTCTATGTGCTTCTCTATTTCCTCTTCTATTCTACCGGCTTCCTTGTACAGCGGCTCAGGGTCTATCTCTATTTCCGGAATCATTTCGTTAACCACTTCCAGAACTTTTGCAGCTGCCCTTGCATCCGGAAAGTCGGAATGAACACCCGCCAGCATACACATTGTGTTGAATTTTTTTATCTCCCCCTCATACAGCAACACACCAGAAATTCCGCTCACCATGCCTTCTTCCATAAGTATAACGTTGTGTTTTTTCAGAAATGTCCTTCCCTTGTTTGTACTTGCAACGCCGTACAGCGGCACCTCCTTGCTTCCCCCTTCCACCATGTTGAATCCCTCAACAGCCACAATCGATGAGCAGTTGCGATTTTCACACCACTCCAGTATCTTATTTGCGAGGGGCCTCATCACACCCATTGGCGGGAGAAACTCTGAGGTGATTACAACAATCTGGTCGCATCCGCCGTCAATGCCGCATTTTTTCTTTCCGCCGTATATTCTCACAGGCGGGAGAGGTCTGCCCTTTGATACGATGGTTATGGGCTGGAAGAAATCCGATGAAAACGAACCTATCATGTCAAGTTTAAGAGTGTTTATGATAAACCGCGATGCTATGGTACCGACAACTCCTACGGTGGGAAAGCCGGTCATAACAAGGGCATTGGAGACATCCATCTTTTTGTGCTCATATACGGTGATGATGTCCTTCATAGTGGCTTAACAGTTATTTTTTATATAACTGTTTCTATGGGACTGCCTTCAATTCCTGAACAAATGCCTCTTCCGGAAACGCACCAACGAATTCGTGCTTGTCATTTATCACGGTCTTCGGAACCCCGCTGACATTGTATTTCTGTGATAGCTGCGGAAACTCTATTGCCTCTACCATATCTGCCGTTATGTTTTCATTTTCTATGGCTGCCTGATGGGCAAGGTGGACCGCCGAGGGGCAGTAAGGGCATGTGGGTGTGACAAAAACCTGTATATGGAGCGGTTTATCTATCTTTGCTATCTCCTTCTTGGATTCTTCGCTCAAACCCGTTTCTCCTTTGGATACCTCAATGATATCCTGAATCAGAGTTGTGAATTCATAGCCCGACGGGATGCCGTAGAATTTTATTCCGTAGTCCTTCTTCCCGATTATAGAAATTGCAGGGATTTTATTTACATTGTACTCTTCTACCTTCTCCTTGTCATCCATAAAATGATAGACCTCTACGTTTATTTTGTCATTCAATGCGGCAAGGGTTTCCACTATCTCTCTGGTCTCACGGCAAAATCTGCACTCATGGTCATGCTGGGTAAACATCACCAGTTTAACATTGCCTGTAAGGTTTTCTTCAAACTCCTTCTTCAAATAGTCTTTATCTTCATCACTTATCAATGCCATGAGCAGGCAATAACAGCTTATATATAAAATTTAGGCTGTCCACGGGCGTAAAGATTTAAGAAGCATCAGCATTTATCATCATGCAGGCGGTGATACTGGCAGGCGGGTTCGGCACACGACTGGCTCCGCTGACCTATACGAGGCCGAAGCCCATGCTTCCCATATTGAACAAACCTATGATTCATCATCTTGTCGATTCCCTGCCACAGGAGACGGAGATAATTCTCGCAACCAATTACAAAACAGAGCAGATAACGGATTACTTTGAAAAGATAGGGAGGAAAATAATCATAAACAAAGAACCGGAGCCGCTCGGAACCGGTGGTGCCACGAAATATGCTGAAAAGTACATAGACGGAACATTTCTCGTTTTGAACGGTGACATTATATCATCCCTCAATATCCGAAAATTTATCCAGTTTCATAAAAAAAACAGGGCGATGGCAACCATTTCCCTATGGCCCGTCGAGAATGTCTGGGAGTTCGGAGTTGTCGAACTGAAGGCCGATGGCAGAATAACAAATTTCGTGGAGAAGCCGGGGCGGGGGGAGGCGCCGTCCAACCTCATCAATGCAGGGGCGTACTGTCTCGAGCCGGAAATACTTGATTACATAGACATAGGGAGGCTGGTTTCCATGGAGAAGGATATATTTCCCGCCATAATAAATGAGGGAAGGCGCTTCTACGGATATACGTTTGAGGGTTTCTGGATAGATGTGGGTCGACCCAGCAGTTATATCGATGTCAATAAAGAACTTTTGAGAAGAAACAGAATGAAATATATCGTAGGGGAGGGTTGTGACGTAGACGGGCAGCTGGACGGAAGCTGCATTGGAAACGGTACAAAAATAGGGAAAAATACGAAAGTATTTTCATCCGTGATATATGAAAATTGCATCATAGGAACGAATTCTGTTATAGAACGTTCGATAATCGGCTCCGGCTGCACGATAGGGAATAATGTGATGTTGAGGAATGCAGTTATAGGAGACGGGGAAGAAATAGTAGATGGAAAAAAGATTGACGGCGAGACAATATGGAGCAAATCCGTGCCTGAAGGATATCCCGAAAAGCAGATAGGAAACGCACTGAAAAGTGGCTGATGAAAACCGTGTACTATCGGCAAAATAAGGAAGGGGATTCAGAGAGAGCAATATAACATGAAACCCGAAACATACTTATATAAAAATTGGATATTTCCCTACCTTATTTGGGTGAGACAATATGAAAGGTAAAAGGAATATATTAGTTGTACTTGGGCTGGTATTTTTTATAATCGCTCCATCGTTTTCGTTTGTTTTAATGCCATCAATGGCAAAAATCCCTGATAATCTGCATGAAATAGTGTACTACGACGGAAAGCTGGGGATGCTCAACACTACAACCTTGAAAATGGACTACCGAAGTATTGAAATAATGAGAGAAATCACCGCCATGA
Source organism: uncultured Thermoplasmatales archaeon (assembly GCA_964595325.1). Taxonomy (GTDB): domain Archaea; phylum Thermoplasmatota; class E2; order UBA202; family DSCA01; genus VBQP01. The sequence goes on from CAZQQE010000010.1 coordinate 8,731, forward strand.
AAAAAGAGGGAGATGTTCTTCTGGTGAGAGAGGACATATCTGTTAAAGACAAACAGACGGGAGAGTATCTCCCAGATTTTAACATGACAACTATATATGGAATAGATCCCTACACTTCAAAGAATGTCCCAGGATACGGAGATACAAACAGGGTGGGGCAATGGATATTTCCCATAGGCGTGGAGAAGAAGAACTACCTTGTATGGAACTCCGATATGGATGATGCTTATAGAAAAGGATATGTTGACGTCAATAGTGCAACCGGCATAGCTCACTACATAGGCGAGAAGAAGATAGATGGGGTCAAAACATACGAGTATACAGGCCACCAGAACGAGGTGTATATAGGTCCTGGACCGGAAGGTACTCCCCCAGGAACAAAGACGTATTACATGGGCGACCAGACCGCTTGGGCGGACGCAAAGACGGGATTGATAGTTGATTATGACAATCATGTAATCCAATACTTTAAGTTCCCCGATTTGCATAAGCTCCCGTCCGATCTGAACTTGACGGCGGAGCTGGCCGGAAATATATCCGTTTTCAATATATCCAAGGTCGGAGAAGACGACTGGTATGACAGATACAATGCAGTGATATTAAACCATATATGGGTGGAAAACCCGGCATCAGACAGTTTGTACATGGTTGGAAGTGATGTTGTTGCAAAGGACAGAGATGGAAGGATGCTCCCCAAAGAACTGCAGAGCCACAGTATCGACGGCGTGAATCCCTATACGATGGAATACGATTCCATGTTCAGCAACAAGAAAGGGCTTATGACATTCCCGATAGGCGTTGAAAAGAGGGACTACGAACTCTGGGATTCTCAGATAGGCAATACAACCACAGCACATTTTGTTGGCGAGGAGAATATAGCCGGGCTAAATACCTACAAATACGTGACCAGCACGAAAAATTATCCCATAGGAACGGAGGATATAGACGGAATGAGCGACCGCCATGTGGAACTCTCCTATACGGGCAATACCACGTATTGGGTAGAGCCATCGACAGGAGGCATAGTCAATGCAAGACAGGAGGGAACAGTCAATGCGAAATTCCCTAACCTCCACACGATTCCGGAGAACACAGACACTGAACTCAATATGAGCGGAAAACTGTGGATTCTGTCTCAGGGCACCAGGGATATAAACATGGTCAGGCATGTAAAAGTTATCGGCACGGCATATGACGAAGGAAAAAAGGTGCTCATTGTGGAGGATAACACCACGACCTATGATTCCAGCACGGGTGAGAAGGTACCGGAGGGATGCAGCGTCTCAGTTCACGGAGTATATGCGGATACGGGAGAGGAGGCACAGAACTATGGAGATAAGGAGAGGGAAGGTTTGTATACGTTTCCGGTTGGAGTGGAGAAGAGAGATTATACGATATGGAACTCAGAGATAGAAGCACCGTCACAGGTCGATTTCGTGAGAGAAGAATACCATGACGGTATACACACCTATCTCTACGAGACCAGAGAAACGAGAAAGGTGTTCGACCCAACACCGGGCATAAACCAGAACGTCATATATACCACCACGACGAAATACTGGGTAGAACCAAACAGTGGGCTTGTAATAGATACAAAAGTCAATTCAGAGAAAAAGGTCGACATACTAAATTTCCTGATAGGCATACCGGGACCCCTGTGGGTGAAAGCTTATTCGCTTAACATTTCATTTACAAATGACATGGTAAAGGACATGGTGAAAGAAGGAAAGAAATCTGCTGAATTAGTAGGACTTTCGGGAAAAACGATTGTCGCAACCAAGGTAAACGTGTCATCCACGAATCTGCTGGATAATGTGAAAGCAGCAGAACAGCAAAAGAATCAGGTTGAAAAACTCTCTGGTAATAAGATAAAGGCAGTGGACCTGCATTATTGGATGTCCGATAAATCGGTGGAAGACACGGCAAAAGAAGCAAAGACCTCCGGCTTGCTGCTGACGCTTATCGGAGAAATAATACCCATATTGCTCGTTATACTGGGCATTGTTATGATAGCCATATGGGTCGTGAACAAGCCGAAGTATTATTACTGACGATGCATTATCTGAAGTTAGGCCTTCTGCTCAGCAACGTATCGAGGGATAGGGGCTGGTACGGAAAACCTTCCATTTTTGAGGAAATCATATCGTTCAGTTCCTGCAGCGATAGTTCCTCCTTGCATGAAAAGCGGCATCTCGGTCTGAATACACCATTCCGTTCATTGTCGCCGTAGACAATTATTACGGGAACCCATTCTTTCTCTGCCTCTCTTATTTTTTTGGATACGCTTTCGTCCCGGTCATCTATGTCAACTCTCCCCTCTATTTTTTTTGCAAGGGTTTTGCATTCCTCCAGAAAATCATCGCTCACAGGTATCAGGCGAACCTGAGTAGGAGAAAGCCAGAACGGAAGCATTGCTTTTTTACCTTCTTCCATCTTTTTTGCCTCTTTTTCGAGGAGAGCGCATACACATCTGTCTATTCCCCCAGATATGGAGGCATGAAGCAGAAGCGGATACTTCTTCTCTCCGTCTTCATCCGTATATTTTATATCAAATGATTCCGGATTTTCCACATCTATCTGAACGGTTGAAAGAGCAAATGATTTTCCTACGGAATCGTTCATATTGAACTCGAATTTAGTTACGAAATAGAAGTAACGCTCATCCCACATCTCAATGAGTATGGGCTTTCCAACTATTTTTGCTATGCCGACAGCAAATTCCCTGTTTTCCTCGAAGAATGACTTGACAAACCTTAGTGCAACCTCTCCTTCAACCTCGATGAGCTTTGTCCATTCCATAGACAGCAAAAACTGCTTTTTGAATTCTTCGAGCGCCTGCTCTTTGTTCCTGCACAGGGTGTGCATATCCGGCATGGTAAATGCCCTGAGCCTTTTTATTCCGGAAAGTTCACCGTGCTGTTCCCTCCTGAAAGATTTCGCAAGCTCGAAAATGCGGAGGGGCAGACTTTTGTAAGATATTACCATGTCGCTTGCCATAAGATATTGGCCAAAGCACGCTGCAAACCTCAGGAACAACTCTCTTCCTTTATCTCCTTTCACCCTGTACTGCCTTGCCGGAAATTTTTTCAGATATTTGCTCAGTGCGGGATGCTGGGTATCGTACATCAGGGGAGTCTCTACCTCCATCGCACCGGCGGAAATGCACATCTCCTCTACCTTTCTCTCCAGTAATTTTTTCACAAGTCTGCCCTTCGGGTACCACCTCATGTTTCCAGGGTCGGAGCCGGGCTCGTAGCCGACAAGGTCCAGTTCTTTCATGAGCTTTATATGGGCGGGCTCTCTCTCGGACTTCCTGCTTCCGAATGCTTCATATCTGTAAAATTTTTCCAGCTCCTCATGGCCGTTGAAATCGAATTCCTCCGCCTCCGCCAGTTCTCCATCCGGCGTTAATATGAACCATGACGATGTGATTTTTTTCTCCTCCTCCTTTTTTTCTCCGGTTATTTCCCTCGAAAGTTCTGCCAGAGGATGTCCCTTGCAGCTGAGTTTGAATGCTTTATACCATCCGAACGGGGCACTTTTTACGGTGAATGTTCCGCTCAACTCTTCTTTCAATTTTGAAATGGCATGTTTTGCGGCATCAGGGCTTGAAAGATCGGACGAGAGATGGGCATAAGGATAAAGCATGACCCTCTCCGCTCCGACATTGTTTGCCACCCGTGTTATCTCATCCGCCGCATTTTTTACCGTCTCGTCAATTGCATCCTCATCATCTTTTTCAACAGCAACAAAAACTGCCAGAGCTTCGTCAAGACGGTCTTTCCTCGTCTCCAGTTCCTCAGCACCTTTTATTGCCTTTTCCTTTGCCTCGTATTCTATGTAATCCGTATGGAGTAGGAGAATCTTCATGAAAGAGTAAAGCAGGGAGAGATATAAAATTGTTTCATTTCTACAAAAGGTAACATAGCCGAAATTTAGGCTTACCAAAATTTATATATAATTTTTACTGCATTAGTATGTCCGAGAAAATGCCGAGGAGAGAGGAGGATTATCTGGAGGCAATATACAATATGACGAACGGAGATGAGAATATAAGGACAACAGATTTGGCAAATCACTTAAAGGTAAAACCGGCAAGCGTGACCGAGATGCTCCAGAAGTTGTCGTCAAAGGGACTTATAGAGTATAAAAAATACGGGGGGGTCAAACTTACGAAGAAAGGATATGACATTGGCAAGGCTGTCAGCGAAAGCCATCATGCAATCATGGAACTTCTCAAAATGCTCCAGATTCCGGAGTCGATAGCTGACAGAGATGCATGCACGATGGAACACGACCTTGACCCGCGGACGGTATCCCAGTTAAAAAAATTTGTGAGTTTTATGAAAAACTGCCCTAAGGAGACACCGCAGTGGATGGAGCATTTCAAAAAATATTCCGAAACTGGTAGTTTTCCGCCGGAATGCGGAAAGTGAAAAAGTATATGTCACAGAAAAAAATTTATGTGATACTGCAATACCGATAAAGGCATATATCATGAAAAAGAAGGATATTCTGGAAAGAGAAATAAAGCACATCGACATAAAGAAATTCAATTCAATTCCGATGGTCGAGGCTTTTGGAGAGATGGCTTTTCAGGCAAGAAATATTGCCAGGGCATCGCAGATATACGACAAAATGTTATCCGAAAAGGACTGCACCGTCATTCTATGCCTAACCGGCTCGCTTTTCAGTGCGGGCTTGAAAAATTTGGTTATTGACCTTATCCGGCATGATATGGTTGATGTTATCGTATCGTCCGGGGCACTCATTGTAGACCAGGACTTTTTCGAAGCGCTGGGATTTAAACATTATCAGGGCACTCCTAATATAGACGATGAAATGCTGAGAAAAAACATGATAGACCGCATATACGATACATTCATAGACGAAGAAGAATTAAGAGTATGCGACATGACAATAGCAAAAATTGCAGATAACCTTGAGCCGAGAGCATATTCTTCAAGGGAATTCATAAAAGAGATGGGAAAATACCTCCATGATAATAGGCCGGATGCGGAATCCGTTGTACTCGAGTGTTACAAAAAAGATATCCCGATTTTTGTTCCTGCCTTTTCTGACTGCAGTGCGGGCTTCGGGCTGGTGTATCATCAGTACAATAGAGGAGAAGAGCCGAAAGTCTCAATAGACAGCGCAAAGGATTTTCTGGAATTGACCAAGATAAAAATTGAGGCAAAAGATACCGGATTGGTCATGATAGGGGGCGGTGTGCCGAAAAACTTCGCGCAGGATTCCACCGTTGCCGCCGAAATTATAGGGAAGGAAGTGCCTATGCATAAATATGCAGTGCAAATAACCGTGGCTGATGAAAGAGACGGTGCGCTCTCAGGCTCCACACTGAAGGAGGCGCATTCGTGGGGAAAAGTCGACAGCGGCAACGAGCAGATGGTATTTTGCGAGGCAACCATTGCTCTGCCCATTATTGCAAGCTACGCTTTTCATAAGGGGAGCTGGAAAAACCGCAAGCCGAAAAGTTATAATAAAATACTGAGTAAATAAACAAGAGTTATAAAGACAGAATCGTTTGCTTATGTGATGGTAGATAACAGTCAAAGCGATGAGGACGAGCTTTCGGTTCTTGCAGCGATTAGTAAAGTACTCATCACGTTTGGTGCATTGTGGCTTGTTTCATATCTTACAGTGAGATGGCTTGTAATAGCCAACGGTGGAGGGCGGGATATCTACGGTATACGGCTTTTCATGCCTGACAGAATGCCGGAAGTTATAATTTTTTCTTTTGCGATAATAATAGCGGGCATTGTACTGTATTTTGTAGATGCGCGCCTAACCAGTACCAATACGAACAGCGAGTGAGATATTCGCCCAAAAATTTAAATATAAATTTAGGCTTGCCTAAAAGATATCTATGGAAATACCATTGGCAAGACTTCGGGCAGGCAAAAAGGCGGTTATATCCAGAATAGAAGGCGGTCGCGGATTCAAAATAAACCTCAGGACAAGAGGTATAAGAGAGGGAAAAGTTATTGAAATCATAACTGCACATCCTCTGCAGGGCCCCTTTGTTATCAGGATAGACGGAAGGGAAACGACAATAGGTCGGGGGATGGCAGGCAAAATTTTTGTAAACGTTGAAAATTGATTTTTATTCTGAAAGTATTTACGCTGAGGGAGGGATTTGAACCCTCGCGAGGCGAAAGCCCCACCAGCTCTCAAGGCTGGCGCCTTAGTCCTATCTTGGCTACCTCAGCAATTTAAAAGAAAATAAACAAAAAAGAAAAAATCATCGGGTTGAGGGTCGGAAAGCCTATGACTTGAGCATGATTTCAATGTTAACTCCGTCCGGTACCTGAATACGCATAAGCTGCCGAAGCGCACGGTCCTGTGCATCCAATTCTATTAACCTTTTATGGATGCGCATTTCCCATCTGTCCCATGTCTCCGTTCCCTCTCCGTCAGGGCTCTTCCTGCATGGCACTCTGAGATGTTTGGTCGGGAGTGGTATGGGCCCGCTCATCTGGGTACCCGTACGCTCCGCTATCATTTTTATTTGACCGCAAACATCCTCGATTTTCTTTGCGTCCGTACCTGTTAAAGATACTCTTGCTTTCTGCGTCATTATCTCAGTTTACCTGGGCTCCACGTCTATGCATATACCTGCAGCAACGGTCTGCCCCATATCTCTTATTGCAAATCTTCCCATTTCAGGCATATCCTTTGCCCTCTCTATCACCATGGGTCTTGTAGGTCGTACCTTTACTATGGCTGCATCTCCGGTCTTCAGGAAATCCGGATGCTCCTCCTTGACTTCTCCTGTCCTTGGGTCCAGCTTTTTGACAAGTTCCTCGAATTTGCATGCCACCTGAGCCGTGTATGCATGGAAAACCGGTGTGTACCCCACCGTTATGACGGACGGATGGTTAAGCACCATTATCTGGGCTGTGAATGTTCGTGCGACAGTGGGCGGATTATCCGGGTGTCCTGCAACATCTCCCCTTCGTATATCCTTTTTGCTCACTCCACGCAGATTCACGCCGACATTGTCTCCCGGCTCTGCCTTGGGTATTTCCTCATGATGCATTTCTATTGATTTCACTTCCCCGGTGACGCCGCCGGGCTGTGTTGACGGTACAATAATGAGTTTGTCCCCCGGTTTCATGACTCCTGTTTCTATTCTTCCAACAGGAACCGTGCCAACACCGGTAATTGAGTACACATCCTGAATAGGCCATCTGAGCGGTTTGTTTACCGGCTTCTCGGCCATAGTGAAGTTATCGAGAGCTTCAATAAGTGTCGGTCCGTCCCACCAGTCGAGATTCTTCTTCTCCACCACATTATCTCCCTCGAAGGCAGATACCGGCACGAATGCGACCGCATCACTCTTGTAACCCATGGTTTTGAGAAGCTTTTCAACTTCCGCTTTGACTGCCTCGAATCTCTCTTTGCTGTACGGTGGCTTCGTGGCATCCATTTTGTTTACTGCCACTATCATTTGTTTAACTCCAAGCGTTCTTGCAAGCCATGCATGTTCCTTGGTCTGTGCCATTACGCCCTCGGGAGCTGCCACGACTAGTATGGCTGCATCTGCCTGCGATGTGCCCGTTATCATGTTCTTTACGAAGTCTCTGTGACCGGGAGCGTCTATCACTGTAAAGTAATACTTATTCGTGTCGAATCTCTTGTGGGCTACGTCTATCGTAACGCCTCTCTCCCTTTCCTCTTTTACTTGATCCATTATCCAGGCAAGTGCAAAAGATTCCTTTCCCTTAGACTTCGCTTCTTCCTTGTACTTTTCCACAATATGGGCAGGAAATTGACCTGTTTCTAACAGCAATCTACCTACAAGTGTAGATTTGCCGTGGTCCACGTGCCCTATTGTAACCAGATTCATATGGGGTTTGTCTGCCATTTTTTTTCCTCCTGTTTTTCTGTATATACGTTCCAGATATATATACTTTTACGGGAGGTAAATGGAGTGGTGTTTAAAAAATTTACTCATCGAACACCGTTAAAATATTTATACCGCCAATACGTTTATTGCTATCGGCAATGACAAGCATTATGAACCCTCTGATAGCTTACCATTTGCTCAAGGGGTATTTTGTAGAAGAGGACCGGGTCTGGAGAGAGAGCAAGGAAAAAATAAACAAATACAGAGATAAGGCGTTCAGAAAAATTGTACGGTATGCTTACGATGTACCCGTCTACAGAAAAAAATACAAAGAGGCTGGCGTAACCCCCGATGATATAAAAGGCATAGCCGACATTAAAAAACTGCCGTTCATAACAAAGGATGATTTCAGAAAGAATTTTCCTGATGGGATTGTCCACCCGTCATTTGACGTGAGCAAGGCCCATCTTGTAAGCACGTCCGGTTCTACGGGACAGCCCGTTTCCATATATACCGACATCTATGCCGTAATAAAGGCGTTATTCGGATTTTTAAGGGAGTTGAAGGAGTACGATGTAAACTGGAGAAAGACAAAGATGAGCGTGATAGCCGATTTGACGCCCGAAAGTGCCGAGGAGGCGTATTTGAATCAGACGGTCGTTCCCTACCTCGGAAAAATTTTTTCATTCAAAAATTTACAAATCCTTCATGTCGGAGAAGAGCCGACGGAACTGATGGAGAAGATAAACAAATTCCAGCCAGAATTTCTCGGAGGATATCCGGGCATACTCCGTGCGCTTGCAGTGCTCAAGCGGCAGGGATACGGGAAGGATGTCGAGCCCAGAGTTATGGCATCATCGGGTGCCGTTCTTGACGACTACACAAAAAATTACATAGAAAATGCATTCGGCGCAAAGATTTATGACGTTTATGGTTCAACGGAGGCAGGTCCCGTTGCATTTGAGTGCAAAAAGGGCAATTACCACATTCATTCCGATTTTGTGCACCTTGAGTTTCTGGATGACGAGGGAAATGATGTTCCTCCGGGTGAGCCCGGCCATGTGGTTGTGACGAAGCTCTACGGCAGAGGAACGCCCGTGATACGCTACACGGGCATGAA
>CAZQQE010000011.1:0-17715 GCA_964595325.1 uncultured Thermoplasmatales archaeon
TGTATACCTTGAGCATCCATTCGAGATGCAAATAATTTCATATAAATGTTTGGTGGAAAACATTCATAAAACAAATTGCATACAGTTCCATGCTCTACATATTGACGGTCACGCCTACGTGCAATCTATCGTGCAGCTACTGCGGCGGAAGCCTTGTGGGCATGCCGGAGGAGATAACATACGATGTAAATGCTCTTTCTCACCTCATTGAAAAGGATGGCGATGCAATTGTTGCATTTTACGGGGGCGAACCGCTGCTGCGCCCTGATGTCGTAAAATCTTTTCTCTCCGAACTACCGGCGAAAAAATTCGTTCTCCAGACAAACGGATATTTTATCCGAAAGCTCGGAAATGACGTAAAAAAATTTGATACGATACTCCTATCCATAGACGGAAGGAAGGAGGTAACCGACAGATACCGTGCCCCCGGATGCTATGACAAAGTCATGGACGCCCTCCGTTTTCTGAAGGAAGGGGGGTATGAAGGCGATATCATAGCAAGGATGACCGCTTCCAGATACACGGACATTTACGGCGAGGTTACACACCTTCTCAAATTTTTCCCGCATGTCCACTGGCAGCTCGACGTTGTCTGGTCACCTCTCTGGGAACTGGAGGAGTTCGAGGAATGGGCTGAAAAAAGCTACATGCCCGGCATAGAACGGCTTGTTGATATGTGGGCGGGGGAGGTCGAGAAGGGCAACGTTCTCGGCATCGTTCCGTTTCTGGGCATTATGAGCCGGATGATATGGGGCAGGGAGGCGGGGAGGGGGCTGCCCTGCGGCGCCGGGAAGGAGGCGGTGGCAATCACGACGGACGGGCGTGTGCTTGCGTGTCCCATTGCCGGCGAGTTTTTGTGGAATAATCTCGGGGATATGCATTCATTCAAAAAAGTGGAGATAGGAGAGCCCTGTCGCTCGTGCGATGTTTACAATATATGCGGCGGGCGGTGCTTGTTTGCGTATAAAGAACAGTTGTGGGGTGCGGAGGGTTTCCGTGCAGTATGCAGGGTAACGAAGCATCTTATCCATAAACTCGAGGAGGTGAAGGATGTTGTCATGAACCATCTGCCCGAAATCGAAGGCAAATTGAGATATCCCCCTTTCAACAACACAACGGAAATCATACCGTGAACTCACTGTGAACTAACTTACTGGGGGCTATTAGAAATTTATATTAACACCCAAGCAATACAAACATCGTGATAAGAGTAGGAGTAGCCGGCATACCCCTTTCGTGCAAGGACAGAACGAACAGGGATGGAATCATTTACACGAAAAATCTCGGGTTGTCTGCCATGGAAATACAGTTTGCAAGGGGTTTCATATCTGACGAGGAGGCGGCGGAACTGAAAGATGTGGCTGAAAAATGCAATATTGAAATGTTTGTTCATTCCCCGTATTATATAAATCTCACAGGCGATGAGAGAAACGTGGAGATGAGCAAGAATAAGATAAGAAAGTCCATGCATCTTGCGGATATCATGGGCGCAAAGCTGGTGACCGTGCATACCGGATTTTACGGGAGGTTGTCAAAAAAGAAAGCAATGGAACGCATGGTTAAGAACATACGTTCTTTGAGGGATGAATTTAAAAGAGAGGGTATAGAAGTGCCGATGGGTATCGAAACAATGGGCAAGAGAGAGGTGTTCGGCAGTCTCGACGAGGTAACGGAGGTGTGCAAACGTGTTCACGGCACAGTGCCCGTTCTCGATATGGGGCACATACATGCAAGGGGCGACGGCTGTTTGAATGAGAAAGAAGACTTTCAGGAAGTTTTTGATAAGGTCAGCGATTTGAGAATGGAACATTATTTGATACATCTTACGGGAGTGAAATATGATAAGGACGGGGAGATGTACCATGTCCCCATAAGGAAGGGCGACATGCCCGTGCTGAAATTGATGGAGTGCATAGTGGAGAACGATTACAACGTCACCATCATATCGGAATCTCCCATACTGGAACATGATGCGGTATATGCCCAGATACTGCTTGATAGGGCAATGGAAATGTCAAAATGAATGAAGAAATGCGTTTCGGTAAGTCGATTGCTTACATAAACAGAAAGACAGATGAAATTCTAAAAAATGTGGACGAGGGAAAAGTGGAGGATGCAATAGACCTTTTCATGCGTACCAGACGAATATTCGTTTACGGCACGGGGCGGAGCGGGCTGGTGGGGAAGGCGTTTGCAATCCGTCTTGTTCATCTGGGCTTTCAGACATTCGTTATAGGGGAAACAATAACAGCCCCGGTTCAAAAAAACGACCTTGTCGTGCTTATTTCCGGTTCTGGCGAGACGATACCTGTGACCATGACCGCAGAGATTGCAAGAAGGCTGGGGGCGAAAATAGTGTCCATAACGGCTAACCCGGATTCACATATAGCCCGATTTGCCGACGTGGTGATACCCCTGCTGACGGGAGATGGGGATGCAGAGCTTGCTCCTCTCGGTACGCTTTTCGAAGCCAGTTCATGGATATTTCTCGACGGTCTTGTTGCCGAACTGATGGTGAGGAAGGGGGAGGACGAGAAAAATATGAAAAAGAGGCATGCGACACTGGAATAACTTTTTAAGCACGGCAGTATTCAAATTCGATGAAAAAATATGATTATAATGCCCTGCTGGATAGGTCGATGCAATCCCTGCCGGAGAAGGTTACGGCAAAGGAGAGATTCCAGATGCCGCGGGGAGCTGTTTTCTATGAGGGAAACACCACCATACTGAAAAATTTTCTTGAAATAGCCGGTATTTTAAATCGCGACCCACAGCATATCCTCTCATATCTGCTGAAAGAACTTGGCACGGCGGGCGAGGCGGACGGCGAGCGGGCGATATTCCAGGGAAGGATACCCGAAAGGAAGGTGCAGGAACGGATAGGGGATTACGTGAACCGCTTTGTATTGTGCAGGGAATGCGGCAGGCCGGATACAAAATTGATAAAAAAGAATAGAACACTGCTTCTCAAGTGTGAGGCATGCGGCGCCGTCCATCCAGTGAAAGCAAGAAGGCCAAAGAGGGAATAGGCAATGACCGGTGGTAACAAGAAGATTATCGTTCTTTTTGTTATAGCCCTTTTCTTTATTTTCTTCAGACTTTACAATATGGGAAACCCTTTCTCTACAAACGGTATCGATGAGGGAATACACCTCGTACAGGCGAGGATGGTGGGGGAAGGATACAACCTTTATCGGGATTTGGGCGGCGATCAGGCGCCCCTTGCAATTCTCACCTTTTCTCTCATAAAAGGAAATGTCATGGCAGCGAGGTACCTCTCCTTTTCTCTCTTTCTGATTGCCACATTTTCTTCATTTTTTATAGCATCGCATTTAAGGAACAAAAAAGCGGGTGTATTCGCCGTGCTAATGCTCGCTATGGATTTCACCCTCCTCAGAGAGTCAAGACTTGCTTCTCTAGATATGTTCTCCGCCTCCCTACTGTGTGTATCGGCACTTTTTTTTATCATGTATCTCGATAATAACGACTGGAGATTCGTAGCATTTTCGTCTCTTTTTCTTTCTCTTTCGTGTCTGTCAAAGATGATTGCGGCTCCATTTGCATTTCTACTGACCGTCGCCTTCTTTTACGAGGCAATTAAGAAAAAGAAATTTTTTCATTTTTCCATGTATGTCATTTTTTTCACTCTGCCTTTTCTTTTCATGTTGCTTGCATTTACCCCGCAGGAATTGATGAACGGCATGCTGTTCAGGCAGATGAGCCGGGGATTTAATGCATCAACAAAACTTTCGTTTCTGCTATTCATAGGCCCCAGCTTCATCTACCTGCTTTCCCTGAGAAAGTGGGATTTGAGAAATAAAAAAGTGGCATTTATTGTGCTGTGGCTTTCTTCTCTTCTTCTGTTCATAATGTTGCAGGGACGGACATTCCAGCACCATTTTGCATATGTTGTGTTTCCCGCTGCAATACTCACTTCGGTCGTTCTGGCGGACATGCCCGAACGGAGTTTGAAGAAGAATGCATTGCTTATTTCATTCATAGCGGTAAACGTTTTTCTTTCGTCATTTTTGGTGGTAACGGCGCCCCATGACATGGCATACGATGTGGCGAGCGATATAGACAGAGTAACACCCCCCGGGTCTGTGGTAATATCCGGCAATCCTCTGGTAAATGTACTTGCGGACAGGGATTGCCCGCCGAATTTGACCAATCTTGCGTACTATCACAATCTGTCTGCAGAGCCATCGGATGTCATATACTGGCTTGAGTACGGGGATGTCAAAGCTGTTGTGTTGTACTGGCATCTGGCTGATATGGACGAGATAAGGACATATTTGGAGGAGAGCAACTATACCCTGTACAGGACGGTCGAGGGCAGGGGGCAGATTTTGTTTGACGGGGTTATACCAAAATTCTCCGAGGACAGGTATACAATATACGTGCAAAAGCAGCTACTCGAACCAAGTCCATAAATTGTTGGCGGCAAAATTCCATATGAATGCTACGGCGATTCCTGCTATATTTGCTGTCAGCGGGTGGACACCGAATACAATGTTGAGGAACATAAGCACGCTTACATTTAATGCCAGCCCCCCGGTGCTCACGAGGTTGAATTTTCCCATTCTCTTGAAAAACTCCCTTGCGCCCGCCTTCCCCCTGTCGCGAAATGTCCATATTTCATTCCACATAAAATTCCACATGATGGAAAGTTCGATGCCGAGAATGCTTGCGAGTGCTAGGTATATGCCCATTACCCCCCAGAACAGCCACAGCAGCCCCTCGTTGACGAACACGCCGCTTATTCCTACCAACCCGAACTTGAGGAAACGCAGTATTTCCCCCTCATCCCATGAAAGCCGGAGCAGATGTTTTGTATATTTGCCGTATTCATTGAACACGAGGGAACTTTCTCCCCTCTCCCTGTCTCTGAATACTATCGGCACTTCCTCGACCTTTTTGTATTTACCTTTTATCAGAATTTCAAGCAGTATCTTGTAGCCCGTCGGATTCAGCTCTGTGCCTTCCAGAACCTCTTTTCTGAGCATGAAAAATCCGGAAAGGGGGTCTTTCACACCCCTGCTTTTGGGCAACAACAGGTATGCAATGTCTCTTGCCCCCTTCGAGTAGAATTTTCTTTTGAACGACCAGTGTTCGATTTCCCCCCCTGGGATGTATCTGCTTCCTATAACGATGTCAGCCCCTTTCTCTATTTCCGCCAGCATTTCAACAATTTTTTCCGGTGGGTGCTGAAGGTCTGCATCCATAACTGCAAGAACTTCTCCCTCGCTGTGTTTGAATCCGTCCAGAACGGCGGTTGCCAGATCACGTTCATTTTTTCGTTTGATGACTTTCAGGAAAGGATAATCTTCCCTCAATTTTTCAGCCAGTTCAGCAGTTCCGTCAGGGCTGTCGTCGTCGACAACAACCATCTCAAAATCTATGTTCTTGAGGGACTTCTTGACTTCTTCAAGCAGCACGGGAATATTTTCTACCTCGTTGTATGTCGGAACAACAATTGACAGCAGGGGCATCGATTCGCATTCCCCCGTTGTTTAAATAATTATTTGTTTAATCTGATAAAATCAGCAACTATTTAAAGAACAGGATATTTCTGCCGTAATGAACATCTTGGAGATAAATGGGCTGACGAAAATTTATGGTGAAGTCAGAGCGGTTGATAACTTAAGCCTTGAAATAAAAAAGGGTGAGATTTTTGCATTGCTGGGGCCCAACGGGGCGGGCAAGACAACGACGATAAAATCAATTCTTAACATAATATTTCCGACGGCAGGCGAGATAAAGATAAACGGATTTGATGCCATAAGGGATGGAAAGAATGCGAGAAAAAACGTGGGTTATCTGCCGGAAAGAGTGGCGTTTTATGACAATCTCACGGCAATCCAGACCATGGAGTTTTATGCGGAATTAAGGGGAGCCAGCAGAGAGGAATGCATGGAATTGCTCAAGGATGTGGGACTTGGTGACGAAATCAATAAAAAAGTCGGGAATTATTCCAAGGGTATGGTGCAGCGCCTCGGGCTGGCGCAGGCAATGGTCGGAAAGCCGTCGTTGCTCATACTCGACGAACCTACAGGGGGGCTTGACCCGAGGGGTTCATGGCAGATACGCCAGAAGATAAAAGAGTTGAATGAGAACGGCACAACGATATTTTTATCATCCCACATACTCAGTGAAGTTCAGGAATTGAGCAACAGAGTGGCAATTTTGAATCACGGAAAGCTCATTGCGGTCGATACTCTTGATAACCTCGGCAAAAAACTCGACATGCAGCCAACACTGGTTATAGAATTGCAGCGTCCTTCCCAATCCATACTTAGCAGGGTCAAACAAGTGAAAGGCGTGGAAAGTGCAGGTCTATCCGGAAATACGATAGAGGTGAGGTGCAACCCCCGCGCAAAAACAAATATTATAAGCGCTGTGGAAGCGGAGGGCGGAAAAATAATCGATTTCAGAACCGTCGAGCCGTCGCTCGAGGAGGTATTTTTGAGATTTACGGAGGATGAGTGAATGGATGGCAGGGCTGTATACAGTGTTGCAAAAAAAGAATTCATAGACAACTGGCGCAATAAATGGGTGCTGGCGGTTTCAGCCATATTTTTGCTGCTTACGCTTGTCATCTCATACTTTGGCTCCATGGGTGCGGGGGGGGCGGGGTGGAGAGACTTGGACGCAACCATAGTGGGGATGATGGCGCTGGTTACATTGCTCGTACCCATAATAGGATTGATGCTCGGATACGCCACGATTGTCGGGGAAAAGGAACGCGGCTCCCTCGAATTGCTTCTGTCATATCCCGTCAGCAGGGTTGAGGTACTGCTGGGAAAGTTTTTCGGTCTCGGGGCTGTTATGGCTACCGCAACTTTCATAGGTTTCGGTGTTTCGGGAGCGGTTATAGGACTGGGAGTCAAAGGAGTCCAGTGGGGCGATTACATCATATTCATACTCGCCTCCATTCTTCTCGGTCTGGTATTTATTGCCATTGCAATGTTTTTCTCGTCGGTATTCAAAAAGCGCTCCGCCGCCATGGGCGGTGCCGTGTTTTTATGGTTCCTGTTTGAGATGATATGGAACATTGTCGTTGCAGGAGTGCTGGTGCTTGAGTATGGCGTCAACAAGCTGTCAGACCAGACATTCATGGCCCCCAACTGGTACTATGTCTCCGCTCTCATAAACCCCGTGAAGGCGTACTCGGCACTGGTGTCACTCAGCATACCATCCGTAAGCGGATTTGCGGGCAACATTCCGTCGTTTGTCAATACCTCGTCCATGCTTGCAATATTGTTTTCATGGCTGGGCGGAGCGCTTGTGCTGGCGTATTATATACTCAACAAAAAGGATTTGTAATGTAAAACGTTACCCGAGAAGTTTTGCCACTTCCTTCGCCACACTTGCACGGCTGTAGGGGCTTTCTATTGTATCAGTCGATACGAGTTCGTTGCATCCTGCCTTCATTATTCTCTCGTCTGCATTTTTTATGAAAAGACCGTGTATGCATGCCGCATGAACTTTATCCGCTCCCTGCTGCTTAAGCATCTCAACGGCCTTTGCCATCGTCCCGCCGGTGGAAATTATGTCGTCCAGAATGAGAAGTCTTTTGCCCTTTACGTTCATGTCCTTTATTTTCATCCTCACCTCGCTGCCGCTTATCCTCGTTTTCTCGAAGTAGTTGTAATCGCATTTTATTATTCCTGCTGCCTTTTTCGCCATTTCCAGTGCACCTTTATCCGGGGCTATGACCGCATCAATCCGTCCTTCAAAATATTCGGCAAGCGAGGGCATGCCATCGCATATCTTTGCATCAATGCCGAAAAAATTTGCTATGTAAGGTTTGTGGGGATTTATTAAAACGACAAGGTCGGCATCCTGTTCAACAAGATGCGCCATTTTTTCCGAGCTCACCGCCTCGCCTTCCTCAAATGTTCTGTCCTGCCTCCCGTATCCGTAGTACGGAATCACCACGCTTATTTTTTCCGCTCCCATCCTGACCGCTGCATCCTGCAGAAGGAAAAGCTCGATTATGTTGTTGTCGGGATATGTATTCTGCACTATTATTGCTTCATTGATTTTTTCGTTTATGCGGACGTAACACTCGCCGTCCGGAAAGCGTTTTATTGTTGTACTCGCAATCGGCACGTTCATTTCAGCGGATAAATTTTTTGCCAGTGATTGGGAAGAGGAGCCGGCAATGATTTTCATGATAAGGAATATTAAACGTGTTTTTAATTTTAATTGAAAGGCTTTTGCATTGCCACCATCACCACTTCGACAAAATCTTCCATGGATGCGCCCATCAACTCAACACTGTCAAAAAACGGGGCAATTCTTGCTTTTATGCCTTCTCTGGTGCATTCCGCCCCTTCGAGCATTTTTTCCAGTTCCTCTATTTTTTCCTCCGGATACATGAAAAAATCTCCAGTGAACTTTATTTTTTCTATCCTGCCGTTTTCGGTTACAAGGCTGCATTTCACCAGCTTGCCCCCCTTCACCTTTATTTCACCTTTTAAAATTCCATTCCCTGCTGGCATATTTTTCCCTCAATTTGTCTATCATTTCTACCTCGGACGTATCCATCTTCCCTTCGACAAGTTTTATGTCGAAGCCCTCTTCGAATCCCCTCACCAGTGCCTTTTCCACCTCATGTCTATCCACCTCTCCGATTTCTTCCCTCAGGCATGTTACCCGCTTGCTTGCCTTGTCTATGCCCTTGTCTTCGATTTTTTTTGCAGATACATTCAGCAGGGAGAACATGAGTTCCTTATTCAGGTCGAGAAGTATGGTGCCGTGCTGCAGCACATTGCCGTAACGTCTTGTCTGTGCACTCCCGGAAATTTTTCTGCCGTTGGCAACAATGTCATTTAATGGGGCAAATTCCGCATGTACGCCAAGATAACCAAGCCCCTTGGCGATTGAAGAGCATATTTTGTCGCATGATTTTAGGATGTTCTTCGGAAGCATTTCTTCAGGGGTGACGAGTGAATATGTTATCTCGCCATGCTCATCGTGAAATACCGCCCCTCCGCCGCTTATGCGACGCACCACATCCACCCCGTGCTCTTTGCATGCTTCGAGATTCACCTCCTCTTTCATTCCCTGAAAGTATCCTATCGATATTGCAGAAGGTCTCCATCTGTACAGCCTTACCGTGGGTTTTCCGGAAATAAGAAGGGATTCGTCTATCGCCATGTTCGTGAATGCATCCTGCGGCGGATGGAGCAGGAGTCTCCACTTTTCCATGGATGGTGAACGCCAAGGCATAAAAATCATTGTCGGTACGCTTAAATATGGTGCTTTTTTATCTGTCCGATGGAGTATGCCATAGAGGTTGACGGTCTTGTAAAGTTATACGGCGATTTGAAGGCTGTTGACGGCATTTCGTTTAATGTTAAGAAAGGAGAGATTTTTGCGTTTCTAGGGCCCAACGGCGCCGGAAAGACAACGACGGTGGAAATCATAGAAACGATAAGAAATCCGACTGAAGGAGAGATAAAGGTTCTCGGCTTTGACATAACCAGAAGGGCAAAGGAAATAAAGGAAAAAATCGGTGTCCTTCCCCAGGAATTCATATCATTTGAAAGGCTTACGGTGAGGGAAACTCTGTCGTACTTCTCCAACCTTTACAAAAAACATGCCGACATTGATGAAATTATCGAACTTATTGATTTGAAGGACAAGGAGAATGAGCAGTACCGTAATCTGTCCGGCGGGCTGAAGCAGCGTGTGGGTGTTGCCATCGCCCTGGTGAACGACCCTGACATCGTGTTTCTGGACGAGCCCACGACTGGTCTGGACCCCCGTGCAAGGCGAGACGTGTGGAATGCCATTTCGGGACTGAAGGAGCGGGGAAAGACCGTTTTTCTGACGACGCATTATATGGAGGAGGCGGAATATCTTGCGGACAGAATTGCCATCATACACCGGGGCAGGATTGTTGCCGAGGGCACGCTTGACGAGCTTCTTCAGCAGTACGGGAGGCAGAGCACATTGCTGATAAAGGGATGCGGGGCGGCGGAGGCGGCGGGGGCATTGAATGAAGCGGGATATGACGTGAGAGAAGCGAACAATGTTGAGGGCGAGATTGAGGTAAAACTTTCGGAGAAGGATGCCGTTGTTGACATACTATTCCTGCTGAAGGAGAAGGGCATATATTATCGTGAGGTCGATATCCGCCATTCCGATCTGGAGGATGTATTTCTCAATCTGACCGGCGCAAAGCTGAAGGAGGAAACATGAATCTGAAAATCATCGCCACGGATTTCATGGCGAGTTTCAGAAACTACACGCGCAACAAGGGCTCGCTGTTCTTTTCCATTGCATTTCCCGTCATTCTCATACTGCTTTTCGGAGCAATCTTTTCCGGCGGCGGGGGCGGGAATTACGATTTGTATGTAAAAAATTATGATTATAGTAACGGCGAGTTCATTGCAAGCATGGCGGGCAACGGAACGTTTCCTCTCGGAAATTTCACGAATTTTTACGATGCTCTGTACGCCCGTCTGAATGATACGCATGTTGTTAAAATAAAGGTCATAAAAGACAGCGACGCTTCTAACGGCAAAGAGCTGCAGGACTACGTGAAATCGAAGAAATTGAAGGCGGTGATGGTCATTCCCGAAAATTACGGAATGAAGCTGGGCATGGCAATAGCGAATGAAAATGCATCGCTTGCTCCTAACATTACTCTCATGCTCGACCAGAGCGAGGTTCAGAGGAACGGCATAATCATGTCGGTGGTGTCTCAATTCACGGGGCAGGCCAATTTGATGATTGCGGGCGGGCAGAATTTTATGAGGTTCAACACGAGCGACATAATACAGAAAAAATTCAATTACATTGATTTCTTTGTGCCGGGGGTTATCGCTCTGACGGTGATGACAAACAGCGTTTTCGGAGTGATAGAGAGCAATACGAAATTCAGGAAAAACGGTATGCTGAGGAAGCTGCTTACAACGCCATTCACACGGGGCGACTGGATTATGGCAAAGATGCTCTTCATGCTTTTCATGTCGTTCGTATCAGCCTTCACCATTCTGGCGGTGGGCATGAGTGTGTGGCATCTCCACTTCGAGATGAATGTCTATGTATTCATTCTCATAACTTCTGCAAGTTTTGCGTTTGCGGGGATGGGCATGATTGTGACCCGTTTCGTCAAAGACGAGGAGACGGCGCCGGCAGCCGCCAATGTCATAACATTCCCGATGATGTTTCTTGCAGGCATATTCTTTCCGATGGAGGCAATGCCCCACTTTTTGCAGGTTGTCGCAAAATTGATGCCCCTCTACTACGTGGGCGAGGGGTTGAGGGATGCCATGATTCTGGGCGATGCATCCGGGGCGCTGATGAACAGTCTCGTTGTATTCATATTTGCAGCGGTCGTTTTTGCCATCGGCGTTGCTGTCACAAGCTGGAAGGAGGAATAGGGAATATTCCTTTCGTGTTTGTACCATTACGGTTTAAAATCCTGTTATTCACGGTTGGAAGTGTGTCACTTTAAAAAAGAGGATTTGCATTTTTTAAGCCTGTACATCTTTATCGGCGATTTTCCGCAGGATTTCGAGAGAGGGCAGAAGGCACAGAAAGGGCTTTTTCCGGGTCTGCATGCCAGAAGCGGAACCTCTTCTACTATGCCCATGCTGATGAGGAGTTTGAAGGCATCCTCCGTTCTGCCCCTGGAAATCCCAAACTTTGCGGAAAGTGCTTCTATGCTCGTTGGTCCTTTCCTCATCTCTTCTTTTATTTCCTTTAGCATCTACTCACTAAATTCATCTCTATCCTTTGTTATCAGCCAGCCCGGGAGCAGAAGTATAAACAGCACTATTGCAGGCAGGTTGTATGCAGCAGCGTCAAATTTCCAGCTTTCTCCGATTATTACGGCATCGAGGGCGTCTGCTCCCATTATCAGTATGTACATTACCCCGATTATCGCCGATAGTACCAGTCCGACGAAGAGAAACGATAATCCTTCATATTTCATGTCGAGCAGGGATTTAATGCGATATACCAGTATGGAACCGATGATAAGGAGTATGAAACCTGCGAATATATCCTGGCTAGGAGACAGCGGCAGGTTCATTGGCCCGGTTGCCCAGCTTATCATTTCTGTCAGCCCATATGCTATGTATGCAATCCCGATTATTGCGGAATATATTCCGATTACTCTTACTTTTCCATTCATTTTATCACCTCATGCAAACCCCAGAAGATGACCTACAACGGTTATCATAAGTGCGACGATGTAAGCTAGCGTCATCATATAGCCCACTGCAAACAGCGCCCATTTCCACGAGCCTGTCTCCTGCTTTATTACTCCTATTGTTGCCAGACATGGTACATATATCAATACAAAAGCCATGTATGCGTATGCGCTCACCGGTGTGAATGCGTTGTGCAGCTCGCCTCTCAGACTTGCATTTTTCTCATCCGCATTCGATATCCCATAGAATGTTCCGTATGCCCCTACAACTACCTCCTTCGCTACGAAACCAAAAATAAGAGCGACAGCGGCCTTCCAGTCCCATCCCAAGGGTGCAAATATCGGCTGGACCCAGTGGCCGAGCGTGGCAACATAGGAGGTTTCTATATCTGAGCCAGGCCCTCCGGGGTATGTCGAAAGGAACCATATTATAATCACGCCGAGGAATATTACCGTGCCTGCTTTCTTCAGAAATATGCTGCCCTTTTCCCACATGTGTATGGCACTGCTCTTGAGTGTAGGCATCCTGTAAGGCGGCATCTCCATTATAAGCGGCGATGGTTTTCCCTTGAAAAAGAGCTTTCTCAGAAGAAGAGCCATCATGACTGCCAGCAGTATGCCCATTAGGTACATGGAAAATATCACCGAACCTTCCATTCCCACGAAAAATGCACCTGCAAATAGTATGTAAACCGGCAGGCGGGCGGAACAGGACATGAGCGGATTAACAAGGATAGTTATCAGCCTGTCCTTTCTGTCTTCAATTGTTCTTGTGGCCATTATTGCAGGAACATTGCAGCCAAAGCCGAGAAGCATAGGAACAAAGGATTTTCCGGAGAGCCCTATCTTATACATCGCTTTATCCATAACAAAAGCTGCCCTCGCAAGATATCCCGAATCCTCCATGAGCGACAGAACGAGGAAGAGGAGGAATATGTTAGGTAGGAATATAAGTACGCTTCCGAGACCCCCAATTATTCCGTCAGCCACAAGCGACTGAAGAGCAGGGTTTGTTATCGATACTCTAGCAATATTGCCGAGCCATCCGAAAAATAGGTCTATCGCGTCCGTGAACGGTACGGCAACAGAGAATGTAAACTGGAAGCCAGCCCACATCATGGCGAGAAATATCGGGATTCCGAAGATTTTGTGGGTAATGACCTTGTCAAGCATATCTGAGAATGCCCAGACTTTCTTTCCCTTCACGAGAACAACTCCAAGGATATCATCTACGAATTCGTATCTCTTATCTGCAAAGTATGTTTCAGGGTCGTCATGAAGCTTTTTTTCGATTTGTTCCCTTATACTATCTGCTGTTTTGATTACTGCCTCGCATCTCGCATCTTTTAACTTTTTGATGATATCTTTGTCGTTCTCCAAGAGCTTTATTGCCACCCATCTTCTCCTGTATTTTTTCACTTTCTGGCATTTTTCGATATTTTCTTCTAGTGAGACTACGGCTTTCTCGGCATCTCTCCCATAGCTTATCGCCATGTGTCTGTGCTTCTCATGCCTTGTTGCCTCTTCATGAATTGCATCCTTCAGTTCCTTGAAACCCATGCCCTTGACAGCTACCATGGGAACAACAGGAGCTTTCAGAATATCAGATAGTCTCTCTATATCTATTTTCATTCCTTTTGACTCTGCCTCGTCCATCATATTCAGCGCTATTACCACATTGGCACCTGCTTCCAGGAGCTGGACTGTAAGATAGAGATTTCTCTCTATATTTGATGCATCTACAATATTGACAACCGCATCAGGTTTCTCTTCCACTATATAATCTCTGGCGACCTTCTCGTCTATTGAATACGGACTCAGACTATATGTCCCGGGGAGGTCGACGACCTCTATGTCCATGCCCTGATAAGTGTATTTTCCTGCTTTCTTTTCAACGGTAACCCCCGGCCAGTTTCCCACATGCTGCTTTGCCCCTGTGAGTCCATTGAATATGACAGTTTTTCCGACGTTTGGATTTCCTGCAAGGGCTATCTTTACCGTACTTTTCATTTCACCACTTCCACGATTATTAGCCCTGCTTCGTCCTTTCTCAAGGAAAGATGGTAGCCCTTGACTTCTATCTCTATTGGGTCACCGAGAGGAGCAACTCTGACAACTTTGATGATCTCCCCTCGAACCACCCCCATCTCCATGTATCTTCTGCCAGCAGGTCCTTTTATGCCCATATGGACGATTCTCGCTTTTTTTCCAGATTCCATATCTGTCAGTCTTGTCATTTTAATTCCTCCTCACAATTATCTTCATCCCAATACCTCTCCCGATTGCAATTCTTGTCCCATTTATACCAACCAAGAGAGGGCCTCTTGCGCGTGAGGTCAGTACCTCAATGAATGCAGATGGAACAAAGCCCATTTCGTGTAGTCTTTTGGTTAGCCCTTTTCCTCCTCTGATCTCAACTATTTCTCCCTTTTCTCCGGGCATTAGGAAGGCCAGAGGCGTATATTCAGATCCCATTTACTTTCACCCATATCTTGGTGCCCATCATTACGGTTCTTGTTAATTCGTCGAGATTAACCGGTTCAATGCTATTGTCACCTTATTTTATAATCAATTAGGATATAATTAAGGTATGCCTAACTTTTTTAGGAATAAAACGAATAATCTAATTACTTTTCGCATTCCTCTGAAAATTTGCCTGTCTCGGAATATACTTTGAAATGCTCTATCCATTCGGGTGTCTCCTTAGGGCAATTCTTTACAAAACTGATGAATTTCTTCAACTGAACTATTGTCGTCGGGTCTAAGTTGTGCTCCATCGTGCAGGCATCTCTATCTGCTATATCCTCCGGAACTTGCAACACTTTCAGCAGCTCTAAGATGGCATTGTGTCTTCCTCTGACCGTCTCCCCAATTTTTCTTCCCTCTTCGGTGAGAGTTGCCCCTTCATATTTTCTGTAAATTACAAGATTTTTGGAATCCAGCTTTTTCAGCATTTCTGTTACACTGGGCGGTTTCACCTCCAGCTTTTCTGCTATGTCAGTTACCCTTGCGTAACCTTTTATGGTGGTTATATCGTAGATTGCTTCCAGGTAGTCCTCTTCTCTTCTTCCTACCATTTCTATGTCACCATAACCGTATATGCGTAAAGAGTTATTAAGGTATCCCTAACTTTCTTAGGAATGAAGTAAAAAACCAAAAATTTGGTAATATTTTAAAATGAGGAGACGTTCTGATTCATCCGAAGTGTTTTATTACACAGGGCTTGCCCATACCCAATATTTTTATAGATTCATCAGATATGTTTTCATGAAATCGGCAAGCCGAACCCGGTCAAATTTTTTGGTTGTTGCACTGATTGTTTTCATGCTTCTCGTGCCCGTGGGGATGGGCGGTTATTCCGTTGCGGAGCATTCTACTCATGTTGCTGATACAGGGAAACTGCTCGACCCGCCCTCATCATTTGATTTGCGTGATGTAGACGGCGTGGATTACGTCACATCTGTCAAGAGCCAGCAGGGGGGCACGTGCTGGACTCACGGGACGATGGCTGCCATAGAAGGCAATCTTCTCATGACGGGCAACTGGGCGGCTGCCGGCGAGGAGGGCGAGCCGAATCTGGCGGAATACCATCTTGACTGGTGGAACGGGTTCAACAAATTCAACAACGATGACGACCCCAACGGCAGCGGACTCACTGTCCATCAGGGGGGAGATTACCGCGTTGCGTCTGCCTATCTTTCCAGAGGCGAGGGTGCCGTCAGGGATGCGGACGGTCAGTCTTACGATACAGCGCCTCAAAGAAATCTTCCGAGCTATCACCATTATTACGTGAGAAACATTGAATGGTACACGGATGATGATGCCTTGAGCAACATAGACACCATCAAGCAAAAAATCATGGACGATGGCGTTATGGGAACGTGCATGTGTTACAGCAGCTCGTTCATACAGAACTATGTTCACTACCAGCCTCCGACTAGCAGCATGGAGCCGAATCATGCCATTGCCATTGTCGGCTGGGATGACAACAAGCAAACGCAGGCTCCTCATCCGGGAGCGTGGCTGTGCAAGAACAGCTGGGGGAGCGACTGGGGCAACGACGGATACTTCTGGATTTCGTATTACGACAAGTGGTGCGGCAAGCATCCGGAGATGGGCGCCGTTTCCTTTCAGGACGTCGAGCCTCTGAAATATAAACATATTTATTACCACGACTACCACGGCTGGCGCGATACGATGACGAACTGCAGCGAGGCGTTCAACAGATTTGTTGCGACTGAAAACGGACTTCTCAGTGCAGTGAGCTTCTTCACCGCCGCAGACAATGTGGCATACACGGTTAAGGTATATGACACGTTTGCATGGGGAGAACTTCAGGATGTGCTTTCAACAAAATCAGGCATTATAGATTACACGGGTTTCCACACCATAGACCTCAATACTCCCGTGCGCCTTAAAGCGGGAGATGATTTTTACATTTATCTGAAGCTTTCGAAAGGCGGACAGCCGTATGACCGTACATCCGAAGTGCCTGTTCTTCTCGGCGGGAATGGTCCTTATTCAAAATGCTATACCGGAAATGTGGTTGTGAACTCATCATCAAATCCGGGCGAGAGTTATTATCTGGACAATTCGGCATGGAAAGATTTGTATTTCTTGGACAATTCTGCCAACTTCTGCATCAAGGGGCTCGTGCTTGCAGAGCCGAAGCTGAAATGCGAGGGGGAAATAAACTGGGCTGATGTGAGGCCCGGCGCTACTGCAACCGCATCCTTTACCGTTAAAAATATCGGCGAGACTTTGTCATGGCTGGATTGGGATATAAGCAGCCACCCTGATTGGGGAACATGGACATTCACTCCTTCGGGAGGCAAGTATCTCGGGAAAGGAAGCACGGTTACCGTGCAGGTATCCGTGGTGGCACCCGATGAGAAGGACAGCAATTTCAGCGGAGAAATAAAGATTGCCGATAAAGAGAACAGCAGCGATTTCGGTGTGATAAAGGTGAATCTTGCGACACCCTACAGCCCGACCAATTATTTCAATTCTCCCGCCATCCAACTCCTGAAAATGGTTCTGCATCGTTTCCCTATTTCCGAGCAGATGGCTATTCACCGTTTCATTTTTAAAGACAAACTTTTTAATATCGCCGTGTCTTAAAAGGCGGATGGAGTCGTACAATACGTTCGAGCACACGGCGGACATAGGCATAGAGGCTTACGGTTCGACTCTCGAGGAGGCATTCGAAAATGCGGCTAAAGGAATGTTCTCCATAATCACGGACGGCAGTGACATAGCGCCTGTGGAAAAGAGGGATATCGAGCTGCCCGTCGATTCGGACAAGGAGCAGCTGCTGGTGGACTGGTTGTCCGAGCTCCTGTACATAAACGATGTTGACGGCATGGTATTCGGCGATTTCAAAGTGAAAATAGACGGCAAGCTTGTGGGAGAGGCGTGGGGGGAAAAATATGACAGGGAAAAACACGGTTACGGGGCCGAGATAAAGGCCGTTACGTATCACATGCTCCAAATCAAAAGAAATAAAAAAGGCTTTTACATAAGAGTGCTGTTTGATATATAAT
>CAZQQE010000012.1:0-17573 GCA_964595325.1 uncultured Thermoplasmatales archaeon
TCGTCCTTATGCCATGGCTTTCTTTGTGGTCAACCAACGGCTGCAGTGCATCTTTGAACTCCGAAGGGGAAATGATGAGCAAATCGTAAACATCCATGCTCTTTATCTCGGCATGCTTTTCATAATCGATTTTGATTTTTATGCTGTCTATGTATTTCACTTCGTTACTTTTCCCGTCGTATATTGCAGGATAAACATGGATGGACAGAATTGTTACGGGTTTTCCGTTGTTTATCCCTCTTCCCACGTTATATTCAAGCCACTTCGACGGATATTTTCCGGTGTATGCATACCTTGCTTTGGAAAAAGGACTGTATGCGGTAAGCACGGCATGTTTTTCGGAAATATTTCCGGTGGAAAAGCTTATGTTTCTTATTTTTGTTCCCGCAGGAAGCAGAAATGTTTTTGTAACATCAGGCATGGAAGGTCTGCATGCCTCATGGCTGTTTGTCGTTCCGTTTAAAACGATATCTCCATTTTTTACGGTAGGCTTGTTGAACTCAAGACTTATTTTTATGGTATCTGCATTTTCCGTTTTGAAATGGCTGCCGACCGTGCCTATCCCCGCATTAAAATTCGGGATTAAAAGAATGGCAAAAACAAGCATAACCAGGAGTTTTATCATCCCTCTCATTTTTATCGAGGAGAGAATGAAATTAAGACCTTAAACTTTTCCTTGTTCATCATTAACTTTTTTATGGTCGGAAGTATTAACATATATGAAATATCTGCCTTTGGTGGCATTTCTTTCCATCGCCCTTCTGCTTGCTCCGGGAGCAATGGCATGCAAGGATATCATAGCAACGGGCGATGCTACTGCAGGAGATTACAACCTTCTGCTTAAAGTGAGAGATCCGTCCCGTCCCGGCCCGCAGGTTCTGTGCATGGTCAACAGAAGTTATGGGTACGACTACCACACCCCTTGGACGGGCAGCAGTATTCATTTCGTAACTCAGCACAAGTTCATAGGGGTTGCCACAAAAGGCGATGTTCCCCCCAACATTGTCAAGATGGGTATGGCACTGAGCGATGCGGGCATAGCATATGGTGATGCTGACGTTCCTTCCTACAAGATAAATCCGACCAGGAATGCGTGGGACGATTTTGACTGGATTCGATATGCCTGCGAGAACTCGAGCAGCGAGGACGAAGCCATCGGCAAGCTTATCGAGGTTGTGAACATGCATGCTCCTTCTGTGGCGGAGAATCTGTTTGTTGTTGGTCCGCAGAAAGCATATGTGATGGAGGCAAATGCCATAAATTACAATGTGATGAAGGTGAACGGCATAGATGTCATGTCCAACTACCCGAAGACATTGTGGAGCAGGTACTTTTTGAAAAGGGCGTTCATCGCATCTTCCTTTGACAAAACATTCGAGGGAGAGGTGAGGCGCGGCAGAGTCATACATCTCGGCGCCATGCTTGGGATAAAGGTCGTTGACGTAAGAAGCGACAGCGTTGTTGTAAGGCAGATACCGTTTGGCGAAAGGGAGGAGATAAATAAGGGCGAGAGCAAAGATGTAGGCTTCTTTAATGTCGGGGTCGCCGGCTGCACGGGCAGGAAAGCTGATTTGAAGGTAAGCTACAAATACTTTGCATGGGAAAACGAGATGATGCGGAAAGTGCAATCGGAATACGGTTCCATAACTCCCGAAGACATGATGAATCTCTCCCGTCTCAGAAGCAGCGAGCTGGGCGGGCTGCGGGGCATGTGCGAGGGCAACAATGAGGGGGCGATGATATTCAAAATCCCCCGCGGCAACCCCGGTATGAGCATGGGATGGTTTGCACCAGACCAATGTACGGGAATATTCGTTCCTGTTCACATTGCCGACACTGGCATACTCCCCGCATACGAAACAGGAGAGGCGGCGGATATATCGGCAAAGTTGTCTGAGAAGTTCGGGTATAATCTTACATCATCGCTAAAGAATATTGAAAATGTGTTCATGAAGGAGAACGACAGGGCGGAGATTATTGCTTCCTCCGGCAGCGAGGATAAAATACTGACGCTCTCGGATACAGGAATGCAACAACAGGCAGTGCTGATGCAGAAAATTTTTCTGACGGCAGGCAGTGCTGATGCAAGCATCGCCACGACCGTATGGAACGGCAGCTACATTAAAACGCTTAAAAACATAAAAAACAATATTGAAAAGCTGGATGACAGCGGCACAAAGGAGAAACTTGCCTCTGTTGCTCTGAGCATAGCACGTTCAAGGTCAGAGATGGCAGTGGTTTCGGGAAAGGGCAGCGGGGCAACGTCGGAATGCGACAAAGGAGAACAGATGATAAAAGAGGGTAGTTACGCGGATGGGGTGGGTCATCTGTTGAATGCATACGAACAGGCGAATGCTGAACTCTTTGGGAACCCTCCGCAGGGGGTGACAGCTGCTGAGAGGAGAAATGATTATGCTGCCGTGCTGCTGGGCGTTGCGTTTGCAGGTCTGCTGGCATTCATTTTCGTGAAAAGAAGAAACGGCGGTTGAAGAAGATGTCGAGACGAAGGGCCAAGGGAGTGGTAGAGGTCGACCGCACGCTGGTTGTCCTGCTGGTCGTTGCGGAGATTGCCCTGTTCATGCTGTGGCTGATACTGGGATTTGTTGTTAAATACCCTATCTTCACTCCTGCCGGTGGGGTATTAATGGCTTTCTTTGTGGTACTTGCCGTACTGGTTAAAATTGCACCGCATCGATGAATTAATGTATGCCATGCCATTTATCCACGATGCTTTTTCCTTACGAGCCCCGGCAGTACCAGCAGGAGATGATGGGCACCGTTTCGAAGTGCTTGAAAGAGGGGAAGAATCTCATCATGCAGGCTTCCACCGGCTCAGGAAAAACGGTATGCGCCCTCGCCCCGTCGCTGGAATACGCCATAGAGAACAACATGCGCATTCTTTATTTGACAAGAACGAACTCTCAGCAGCGGCAGGCAATAGCAGAGTTGAAAGCGATGGGGAGTAGAGGAGGGGATAGGACTGATGCAATAACTGCCGTGGGATTTCAGGGAAGGGCAAATATGTGCATCCTTGCTGAGGAAAATCCCGATTTCATTATGGGCAGCACTGCCGAGATATCGCGCCTTTGCTCGTCGAGGAAGAAAAGAACAATAGATGCAATCAGAAAGAAAGACAAGATGAAGAACGGGTGCAAATTCTTCGCAAACTATTTTATGATGAACAAACTGCCCGAGGAGCTGGAGAACAAAAAAATAATATCTGCCGGGGAGGTCATGTCTTACTGCCGTTCAAAAGGCATATGCCCGTATGAGGTGAGCAAAAAACTCGTTAAAAAGGCGAGAGTTGTCATAGCTCCTTACATATACCTCTTCGACCCGTTCCTGAGGGAGAAGATGTCGGAATGGGGCTTTTATTCGTTCGACAGAACGATACTCATTGTCGACGAGGCTCACAATCTGCCGGAATACTGCAGAAGCATAATGTCTCCCCGTCTGTCGGTCAATGTGCTCAAAATGGCGGCAGATGAAATAGAACAGTACATCGAAGGAGAGCAGGGCATGGTGGATTTCTGCATTGCACTTTCGGATATAATCTTCTCCATGAGAAAAAAGTATATCAACTTTTCAGGTGAAGGCATTTCCAACGACGGCTTCATCCCTCCGGGGAAAATCGAGGCGGAGGTGAGGAAGCACGGGCTGGGGAGGGCAGGCATAGAGATGTTTGCGGAGAAGTTCATGGAATACGGGGAGATGATAATGGACTTGAAGGAAAAGGACGGCAAACTTCCTCGTTCTCATGTAAAAAGCGTGGGCATTTTCCTCGGTGCATGGGTAGGGCTTGACGACCGATGGGCAAAACTTATTGTAGATGAGACCGGAAAAAATCCCCGGCTTGAATACTACTGCCTCGACGCCTCCGTCGCCGCCGCCGTCATAAATGAGTTTCATGCATCGGTGCACATGTCCGGGACGCTTTATCCTCTTGAGGAGTACAGAGATTCTCTCTCCCTGAAGAATGCTGAGATGGTCTCGTTTCCGTCTCCCTTCCCGAAAGAAAACAGAAAAATATTTTATGTCAAGGATGTGAGCACCCGGTACAATGGATTGAACGACAGCATGCTGGCTTCCATAGGGGAGAAAATTGCGGGGATATGCAACTCGTTCGATAAGAATACGGCCGTTTTCTTTCCGTCCCATGCAATGCTCGGCCGTTTTTTGAAGATGGGTATCCGCCGCTCGATAAAGAGGAACACATACGTGGAGGAAAGGGGGGCGAGCCAGCACAAACTCATGGGCGAGATAGAAAAATTCAGGGAAAAGGGGGGTGTTCTGCTCTCGGTCATCGGGGGGCGGGTTTCCGAAGGCATGGATTTTCCGTCGGAAGAACTAGAGATGGTTATAATAGTGGGCATCCCCTACCCGCCGCCGTCCGCCCGCCAGCAGGCACTGCAGCGATATTATGAAAAAAAATTCGGCAGCGGATGGAAGTATGCATTCGAGGCGCCGACGACAAGAAAACTGCTGCAGGCGATAGGCAGGCTTATAAGGGAGAAGAACGACAGGGGTGTTGCGGTTATTCTGGACGAGAGGGCGGCGAGATTCAGGAAGTATATGGACATGCATGAGGCTGATGACCTTGTAGGAGAGATAAAGAAATTCTGGGGACATAAGTTGGGCAGTCTGTGATGTATACCGTGACAGTAATGCTTTGAAAATAAGGTTATATCTGTTGTACGGATGTTGAACTAGCGGAGTGCATGAAATTTTCGGTGGGAATTTTCTCTGTGGTAACATCATCTGCTGCAGGATGTTCTTTGTTTGCAGCACGATCTTTTTCGCCGAGTTGTTATCATTATTTTCCAGAAGAAATTAATTTCAGGGATATACACACAGAAAAAATTTGGAAAAAGTTAAAAGGGCGGTCTGATTACTCTACATGGGATGAGATGCAGAGCGCAGTGACACTTCATATAGAAGATGTACGTATACTCTTTGTGGAAGACAATGCGGATGACTATGAAATCGTCTCCCATCTGGCAGAGAGGATAGGCGGCTATATAAAACTGGAAAGAGCCAATACCGGAACGGACGCACTAAAAAAGTTGAAAGAAAATGATTACGATATGATTTTTCTTGACTACCGTCTTCCTGATATGGACGGACTGGAATTCATGCGCAGGATTGACTGTCCCGGCGTACCTATCGTATTCCTGACAGGAAAGGGAAACGAGAGGGTAGCTGTCGAAGCGGTAAAGAGGGGAGCATGCGATTACATCAGAAAAGAGGATATAAATGAGAGAACGCTTGCCGACATTATAGAGTCGAACAAAAAGCTGATAGAGTTGCACGGAAGGGAAAAGACGGTGGAAGTGAAAAGGAAGAGGGATTCTTTTTCCATAACAATGAGTATTTTATCCAATGCAACTGAAGGGGTGAGAAAGACCCAGCTTGTGTATAAAACAAATCTTAATTTCGGGACTATGAACCGGTACCTCCGGGTATTGATTAAAAACGGCCTCGTTTCTTCATATATGCTTGACGGAAATGAGCATTACAGAACCACAAAAAAAGGCATATCCTTTCTGAGAGAACTTGAAAAGATAGAAAAGCTTCTTCTGTAGGTTTTTAAAGTTTGCTAATCTTTCATCCTTTTTTAAAATTAGTAACCGCCTTATATTTTGGGTTCATAACTGCAAGAACCGGCACATGCTGGTATGATGAAATGGGAAACGGAGCAGGGCGGAAATGAAAAGGAACCTCACCCTGCGAGGTCATGAAGGAGGAAACTATGAACGGAATAAGAAAGAAGGTACTGATTGTCGGAATAGCAATTGTTGCGATATCTGCAGTTGTAGCAACACAGTATGCGAGAGCTGAAATGAACTATACATATAACATAAACAGCCCGTCGAACGGATTTATCCGTTTTGTGGGTGGTGATAACGCCACGGACGGAATGAGGATTCTGAGAGCCGATGGTACCAACACAACCCTGGAGCTTCATTTCGGCGACCTTATCAGAGGAGTCAACAAAACATATACGGCGGCATTTGCCATAGTGAACGAGGAGAACTTCAGTGTTAATATAAAAGATATAGAAGTGTCAGCAAGCAGCGGTGCGGATTACATGCAAATATGGCTTCACGGAAACCCGACAGCAAAGGCAGAGGATGATACAAGCAGTGTTTTCATGTGGAATAAAGGAACGGATGAGGCATCCGGAACTGCATGGACACTTGCTGCAGGAAACAGCGATCCCTCGAATATGGACGGGACAACAGTAGCCACGCCATGGGACGGAACGGCTCATGTCAGATACACTGAGGATACAACGGCTGCAACAAGCGGCAACAGCGACTTTGTGTGGGTACAGATATCTCTGGATATCCCGAGCGATGCTGCTCTGACAACATACACTGGTTCAATAACCTTCGACTTCGAAGCGACAACACACTGATGGCTGAGATGCCATCATCTTTTCCTTTTATTATAACCATGGGCGCGAGGAAAAAGATGATTTTGCTGATGGGGCTTGCGCTCCTGCTTGCTTTTCTGGCGGCAATAGTAATTCAAATAAGATAGAATGAGAAAAAAATTTGCATTGGTGGTTGCTCTTGCAATATTCGCCCTTTTCACAGGCAGTGCATATTCCGGCATTTTATATGCAAACCAGTACAGCATGATAAATACAGGCTATGGCTATTCAATTTCCGGAGAGCTGGAAAAATGGGTTACCACATCACAGAGTGACTTTGAATGCAGCGGCCCTGATAACAGAGAAAATATTGATACGGCGAGCAGTCCCGGAAATGTGACTCTCGAGAAATCTCCGGCATGGAAACCGTGGTGGAACTTATCATGGCAGTACAGGATGCTGATAAATGTCACGGATGTTTCGAACTCAAATCTGGTTGATTATCCCGTAGTGATATTATTAACTCCCGGGACTTTTAATTACGGCAAGGCGAATGTTGACGGGGATGATATAAGGTTCACGTTGTATAATCACTCAACCGGTACCGAAAGCGAGCTTTCTTACTGGATTGAGGAATGGAATACGTCCGGTGTGTCGAAGGTATGGGTGAATGTAACTAACATACCTGCCTCCGGAACATCAACACTTTACATGTATTACGGCAATACGCTTGCCGGCAATGGTTCAAACGGGACGGCAACTTTCACGTTCTTTGATGATTTTGAGCACTCCATTCCATGGGTGGCGGATGGAATGTGGCACACCACCACAAAGAAGCATGCCGGTGGGAATCACTCGGAATGGTACGGACAGGAAGCAACTGACAATTATGATACGGGTACTGCCAATTCCGGAAGTCTTATTTCCCCGGAATTTCAGGTATCCGGAAATGAAATACTTGAGTTGTGGTTCTGGAGGGAAGTGGAAAATCTCGGATGGAACGGGTATGACCGGACAGTAATATACGACAGCACGGACAATTCCACATGGAATCAGATATGGTATAACGATTCCGGCGATGCATCCGGAAGCACGTGGAAATTTTTGAGCGTGCCGATGACTTCAAATGCGGAATACATAAAATTTTATTTCGACACGGTCGATGAGTACTACAACAATTACTGGGGATGGTTCATAGACAATGTAAGGGTGCGCAAACATGTCAGCCCGGAGCCGACGGTGAATATGGGGGCGGAGGAGTCGCAGCGGACATGGATGGATTATTTTGGCGGAACCGCCGGATTTTCGTCTTCGCATAATGTTACGATAAGCAACGGAGACGTAATACTTGCAGGAGGCAGTATAATAACCTATGATTTCCAGGGTGTCACAAATCCGTCGTCCACACATGTTGCAAGATATGATGCCGATGATGATAACTTGGAGCCGGCAACCGCTTTCAATACCACCGGGACAGAATTTTCGAACAAAAATTATGAACGTATTTACGCTTCGGACAACAGCAGAGTCAGAAGTGCCACAACTTCGAACGGCTACAAGGCTCAGCATATATTCAGATTCAAATTGGGAGTTGCTGAAAGTGAAATACTGAAATTGAATGTAAGCTGGGAGGGACGCAGCCAGTACCGCCAAGGGGGCTCATGGCATGGATTTACCATGTCAGGCGGAGTCAGAATCTGGAATCATTCTTCAGACAGCTGGGAAGTTGTCGGAGATTCCCCATCTTCCGAGGCAACGGTTTCAAAAGAATACATCTCGAATATAGGGAACTATGTGGACGGAAATTATATTTTTCTTATGGCGTACGCCGAGTACGACAACCGGAGGGCAAGAATACTTACGGATTATGTGAAACTCGATTTAACCTTGGAATATTCTGGAAATGTAACTTCAATACCGATAAATCCTTCTAATCTGGCAGACTGGGACAAATTTTATGCCGATGATTCGGGAGCAGGAATCACATATAAGATTCTGGATGGGGGAAGCGGTAACGTTTTATGCATCATCAATTCATCTCAGGCAAATTCGGGCTATGATATCTCCCCATACACTTCCGGCGTGGGCTCGATAAAATTGTATGCCGAGTTAACATCAAACTCTTCAACTCCTGTTTTGCATGACTGGGGTGTTTCATGGCATTCCGGGTATTACAGAAACGGGTATTTGATTTCATGTCCTTATGACACGGGTAGCCCGGCAAATTACAGCACGATTTCATGGAATGCCTATCTGCCTGCAGGAACTTCAATAAAATTTCAAATAGCATCGTCGGACGGAACAAACTGGACGGAATTTCTTGGTCCGGACGGTACGAACAGCACTTACTATACCGTCAGCAACACAAACATATGGAACGGGCACACCGGTGACCGGTATATAAAATATATAGCATATTTTGAAACATCGAATGCATCTTTATCCCCTGTACTTCGGGATGTGACGATAACGTACGGTGGATAAAATGAGGCTGAATTTGAAAAAACTGCTCGGAAACATTCTCTTCGCCGCTTTCTTGCTGCTGATATTCGGACGTTTTCTTTCGATAATTGCAGGCACCCCTTTCCCGATGAGCGTTGTGACATCCCGCTCGATGAGCCCGGCGCTTTTTGAAGGCGACGTATTGCCGTGGATTCCGTGCGGTATGAATGACGTTCATGAAGGGGACATAATCGTTTACAAAAGTGCGAGCAGCTGGGGAAACGTCATGATATCTCACCGTGTTGTCGGAGAAAGAGAGGTGGACGGCAGGGTTGCGTTCGTCACGAAGGGAGATGCAAACAACTATACAGACCAGTCGGGCCCTCACATACCCGAGCCCTTCGTGAACGAGAAGATGCTGGAAGGAAAGGCAATAATGTTCGGAAGGCAGCCTCTGAAAATACCGTTTGCCGGCTACCCGTGGCTGGGTATACAGCATGCTTTTACATCGCTGTCGAAACCCATGACTTGGGGTAAGCCCCAGTCGGATGTGCATTACGCTGTCTTCGCCCCGGCAGCCGTGTCGTTTGCAATTCTATTTGCAGGCATCGTCATATGGGCTCCCGAGAACGGGAAGAGTTTGAAGGAGAAGTTGAGAGAGCACATATTCGGGCCGGAACGTCTTTCCGTGAAACGCATATTTGCGTATACCCTTCTCTTTTACCTTGTATTTCTGATGGTTGCCAGTTCATTTTCGTACGACAAACTTTCCTGCTCTGTGGGTGTAAACGAAACTCCTCCAAAGAGCAACATTTTCTTCGGGAATATGGCGGAGGGGCATGACTCGTTTCCGAAATCGCTTTCCATTGTTAATCCGTCCTTGCTGCCGGTAAGGGGCATCATCTTTTCATCGGGCAATATATCCTCCTTTCTCGTGCAAAAAAGCGGTCAGTTCACATTGAAAAGCGGGGGGCATTTCTCCGGGAATGCCACCGCATCGATTCCTTCGGGCGCAAAAACCGGCATATACACGGGCGACATATACATTTACTCCTCTCCTTACTGGATGCTTCTGCCGTCATCCCTTGTTAACCCTGTTTTGCACTGGAATGCAAAAGGTGCAGTTGCGGCCTTTTCCCTTATTTCCGCTGTGGTTATGGCGGTACTGACATCCATTCTGCTCATCGTTGTATCAATGCTGATTGAACAGTACCTGCTGGCGAAAAGATACATATCGTGGAAAATGCTGCCTATCCATGCCAGAATGCATTCCTTGTACGGTATTCTTCATTCATTGCTCTCTGCGGGCGGCAGAACAAGGAGGAAATTCACGAACGCTTTCCGATGGATGAACGGTGAGCTCCACTGGGTTGAATTCGGCATCAAAAAGCCGTTCATCGCCTCTGTTGCCGGTTTTGTTGCCACGGCGCCGCTGATTTATTTATCGGGAAATTTTGTATATTTGCTCTTCGTTTCGTCTTTTATTGCAGGAGCCGTCGCCTACGCCGCCGGCTGCAGGTGGAGGGCGGAGGTGATGTTCTCGGCAATTCTTGTAGATGCATGGTTCTCCGCCGTTCTCGGCATCCGTGCTTTTTATTCCATATTCCGGATAAATCATTCTATGCTCGTGCCGTTCTCGTCGGCGGTTACGATTGCCGGCATACTGATGCTTATTTTTGCCATTATGGCCGTCCCCGCCTGCCTGCTGTCGTGGCTTCCGGGATATACGATTCATTCTGTAAGAGAAAAGTTTGATTACGGCGTGGTGTTAAAGAGGTGTGACTTATGAATGGAAAATTGAAAGTGGTATGGGAAAAATTGAAAAAAATCATCTGGCCGTTCTGGGGAGATGACTACACGGGCAGACCGGCTTACTTCGAGGATACCGGCGAGGAGATGGGTATCGTGAAAAAGACGATAAGGGGCAGCAACGGCAATGTCGTCGGATATGAAATAGAGGATATCAAATCGGGAAAGATAATATCTATGTCAAAAAATTCCTTCGAAGTTACGGAGAAAGGGCTTGTGTTTGTCCCGCTCTGGCACTCGGAGGCGAAGGAGTTAATAGAGGAAATGGAACTCAAGGCAAAAATGCCCGGGCTTGATGATATTTTGTCCGGCAGCGATTTGTCAAGGGCAGAAATCGGAGAGGTTGCGAAGGTTCATCCCGAGATGAGAAAATACATCGAAAATGCCAGCTCGCTCATGGAATCCCTCCGGAAAAGGCTGGAAGAGTTAGAGGGAAAAAGAATAGATGTGAGAAAAAAACTCATGCTTCTGTCAGAAAAAAGGCTTCTCGACGAAATAGGAAGAAGGGAATTCGCTCAATCGGTGGAGGAAGCAAGGAGAAATTCACGCATTCTTGACATGAATATCCACCGATGCAGGGAACTCATAATACGCCTTGATAACCTGCCGTTCATGGTGAAGAG
Organism: uncultured Thermoplasmatales archaeon; assembly: GCA_964595325.1. Lineage (GTDB taxonomy): Archaea > Thermoplasmatota > E2 > UBA202 > DSCA01 > VBQP01. The sequence continues at coordinate 11,251 of CAZQQE010000012.1, forward strand.
TATGCACGTACATCGCGCGGAAAATGAAGGAATATTGTCACTCAAGGAGCTGATGAACAATATACCGATAAATGTGGCGGTCGTCAACAGCAGCGGAAAAATTCTGAGTGTGAACGAGCAGTTCATGAAGAATCTGGTGTATGGAAAAGATGAAATCAAGGGCAGAAATCTCAGGGAACTCATAGAAGACGGCAACTCGAGAGACATATTTGGCATGACTGACTTTGATGAACCGGTAGATGTCGAGTTTACATTAACCGACGGCAACGGAAAGAAAAGGAAGATGTTCGGAAGGTATCTCAAAATAAAAAACGGCGGTGATGATGTAAATGCCATTGCATTCCAGGAGAAAATGGAAGAGGGAGAGGAATTCAGAAAAATCCTTGCAAAGCAGATATCCCACGAATTTTTCAATCCACTGTGCATAGCGCAGGGGTACCTTTACCTGCTGGATGAAGGAAAATACGGGGAGTTAACGGAAAAACAAAGGGAGCAGGTGAAGTCAATATCACACAGCTTAACACGCATAGAAAATCTGGTAAAGGAGACGTTGAAGGTGAGGGTGTGAAGAACATACTTGTTGTGGATGATGAGCCTGATATATACGAATTGCTGGAAATGGCATTTGCGAAATACGGAAACGATGTCAAACTGGAGAAGGCATCAAACGGGAAAAAAGCTATTGAGAAATACATGGAAATGAAACCGGACATTGTCCTCATGGATATAAGAATGCCGGGCGCTGACGGCATAAAAGTGACTGAAAAACTGAGGAAGATTGACCCGGATGCCGTCATCTATGTTTTCACGGCTTTCGGAGACGAAGAGTCTGCCGCACGGGCGATGAACGCCGGCGCCGCAGGCATCATAAAAAAATCCGAGAATATAAGGGATGTTGTCGAAAAAATAAGCAGGGCGCTGGACAAAATTTAAACATTCATGACAGTTCCTTTTTTGGATGGGTGACATAGAAAGGTACTTTTCAGAGATAGAACGGCGAGTGGAGCAGCATTACGAGATTGCAAGAGAGGCAAGAAGCAAAGGTTTTGACCCCAGAAAGGAGGTGGAGATACCGACAGCCAATGACTTTGCGGAGAGGGTGGAGAAGCTTGTTGGGCCTGAGGGCATTGCGGAGAAAATACGGGATTATCTCGGAAGCATGAGCAGGGAGGAGACGGCGATATCCGTTGCAGTTGAAATTGCGGAGGAGATGAAAGGTAGCACAGAAAAAACCGTCGATCAGGCGGTGAGGACAGGGCTGGCGATACTGACGGAGGGCGTGCTTGTAGCACCTATCGAAGGCATTTCGGAGGTCAAAATTGCGAAAAATTTTGACGGCAGCAGTTACATAGACCTTTATTTCGCAGGCCCCATACGTTCCGCCGGCGGGACGGGGGAGGCGATGAGCGTTCTTATTGCGGATATCGTGAGGCGCAAACTGGGAATAGACCGCTACAAGCCCACCGAAGATGAGGTAGAGCGATACAAGGAGGAAGTGCCGTTGTACGACCGTATTGCAACACTTCAGTACGCCCCGTCGCTCGATGAAATAGAGAATATAGCGAGAAACTGCCCCGTGTGCATAAACGGCGAGGCGACGGAGAAGAGGGAGGTGATGGGCAAGCGAGATTTGCCTCGCGTGAAAACGAACAACGTCAGGGGCGGCGCATGCCTTGTGATAGCGGAAGGTCTGTGCCTGAAAGCCCCGAAGATTCTCAAACATGTCAGCCGTCTGAATCTCGAGGGATGGGACTTTCTCAAAAAATTTCTGCGGGGGGGCGGGGCGGAGAAGGATGAAATCGCTCCGTCATCGAAGTACATGAGCAGCCTTATTGCCGGCCGACCTGTTTTTTCCCATCCGTCCGCAAAGGGCGGCTTCCGCCTCCGGTACGGGCGGGGGCGGACAGGGGGGCTTGCCTCGACGGCCATAAACCCTGCGGCGATGCACATACTCGACGATTTCATAGCCATCGGTACACAGATAAAGACGGAAAGACCGGGAAAGGCTACCGTCGGAACCCCGTGTGATTCAATAGAGGGGCCCATGGTTCTGCTGAGAAACGGGGACTTCGTGCAGGTGAACACGCTCGAGGAAGCGAAAAAAGTGAAAAGTCAGGTTAAGGAAATCATTGACCTGGGGGAAATACTCATACCGTTCGGGGAATTTGTGGAGAACAATGCAATCCTGCCCCAGGCGAGCTACTGTTACGAGTGGTGGGTCCAGGAACTGGAGGAAAAACTCGGCTGCATGAACGATGAGGAGAAGGCAAAAGAAGTCGTTTCCCATGAGCTGGGTCATGATGTTGATATAGCAGAGCCTTCACCGGAAGACGCCTTCCTTATTTCAGAAAAATTCGGCATTCCGCTCCACCCCTCCTACAATCTTTTCTGGCACGATGTCAGCGCCGGCGAGATAAATGCGCTGGCGGAAGCGGTGGAAAATGCGAAATTCGACGGCTCTCTCATATTTCCGAAAAACGGGGAGCTGAAGGAGATATTAATAAAACTCGGCGCCCTCCACATCGAGAGGGAAGGGCTGGTTGTGGAGAAATATGCATATCCCATAATACGTTGCTGCGGGTTCGATGTGGAAGACGGAAAAATAGTCAGGAAAAGGCATCTCCGGCCGTCCGGGCATGAATCTGAGTCTGAACATGAACCCGGGCCGATTGAAATGGTATCGGAGCTTTCCGGCATCAAAATCATGCCCCGCGCCCCTCAGCGAATAGGCACGAGGATGGGGCGGCCGGAGAAGGCGGCGGAGCGAACCATGAGAGCGACGCCGCATGTTCTTTTCCCGGTGGGGGAGGCGGGGGGGCGGGAAAGACTTGTCAATTCTGCAGCCCGTGCCAATAAAATAAGATTCGAAGCGGGCATACGGAAATGCCCCGTATGCGGAAAGACCACGTACAAAAGAAGATGCGACTGCGGCGCCCTTACCGTGCCGACGGGCGAGGTGGGCATGCATGAAGTCCGGTTTTATCAGGAAGTCGAGAAGGCAAAGGAGAGGATAGGCATGGTTTCCCTGCCGGATAAGGTGAAGGGTGTGATAGGGCTTTCCTCCAGAAACAAGACACCGGAATGCCTTGAGAAGGGGCTGCTGAGGGCAAAGCACGACGTGTACGTTTTCAAAGATGGGACGGCAAGATTCGATATGACGAATGTGCCGTTAACGCATTTCAAGCCCTATGAAATCGGTACGTCGGTAGAAAAACTTCATGAGCTCGGGTACGAAACAGACTGGAAGGGCATGCCTCTGGAAAGGGACGACCAGATATGCGAGTTGAACGTGCAGGATATCGTTCCGTCCAGAAAGTGCGGCGAGTACATGTTCAAAATTGCAAATTACATGGACGAGTTGCTGGAGAAATTTTACGGAATGGAGCCGTTCTACAACGCCTCGGGGCCGGATGACATGGTGGGAAGCATTGTTGTCGGCATGTCCCCCCACACGTCGGCGGGGGCGGTGGGGCGGATAATAGGCTATGTAGATGCCGACGTGTGCGCCGCCCATCCTTTTTACCATGCCGCCAAGAGGAGAAACTGCGACGGCGACGAGGATACTATCATGCTGTTGCTCGACGTGCTGATAAATTTCTCTCTGGAATACATTCCGGAAAAAAGGGGAGGGCACATGGATTTGCCTCTGGTGCTGACGACACGTATTTCTCCGGCGGAGGTGGACAAGGAAGCGCAGAGCATGGATGTGGCTCCTTCCTACCCCTTAAAATTTTACAGGGCAACCATTCGCCATGCGCATCCCAAGGAAGTTGAGAAGGACATGGATCTGGTGGCAGACCGCATAGGAACGGGAAGGGAATACAACGGATTTGCATTCACCCACGACACCACAAATATAGCGGAGGGAGTGAGAACTTCATCTTACAAAACCCTCAAGACGATGGAGGACAAACTCGACGCCCAGCTCGAACTTGCGAGAAAGATAAGGGCGGTTGACGAGGATGATGTTGCAACAAGAGTCATACAGACACATTTCCTCCCCGACCTCATCGGAAATCTGAGGGCTTTCAGCACGCAGCAGGTGAGATGCGTCAAATGCAACAAGAAATACAGGAGAGTGCCGTTGAAAGGCGTCTGCCCCCACTGCGGCGGGTCGCTCACGCTCACGGTGCATGAAAAATCCATAAAGAAGTACCTCGAGCCGGCAAAACGCATAATGAACAAATTTGACATCCCCGAATACACAAAGCAGCGCATACTCATTTTCGAGAGGGCTGCAGAGTCGCTTTTCCACAATGACAAGGTGAAGAAGACAACGCTCAGTGACTTTTTCAAATAGCGACAATAATTTATAATTGCAATCTGATTTCAGTTGGAATGAGATGACAATAAGTAGCATGGGGGGCGCATCCGAAGGGGAATACAGGGAACTTTTCGAGAATATGAGGGACGCTCTGTACATAAGCGGTATAGACGGAAAATTCGTGGATGTGAACATGGCAGCGGTAGAAATGCTCGGGTACGGGAGCAGAGAGGAAATGCTTGGAATCGATATTGCCAGAGATTTTTATTACAACGAAAGTGAAATGGAAAAGATAAGGAATGAGGTGGCGGAAAGGGGGTATGTCAAGGACTTTGAGACAAGAGTAAAGAAGAAGGATGGAAGGAAACTTATTGTTCTGGAAACTTGTCGCGAGAGAAGAGACGATGGGGGCATGCTCATGGGATATGAAGGCATTATCCACGACATCACCGAAAGAAAGAAGGCGGAAGAGGTGAGGGATTCCCTGTACAGAATATCAGAGGCCGTTCATTCCACCCGGGATTTTGACGAGTTGCTTAGGTCAATACACAAAATCGTAAACGGGTTGATGCCTGCAAAGAATTTCTTCATAGCGCTTTTCGATGCTTCCAGCGGGACATTCAGTCTGCCGTATTTTGCCGACGAATACGGGGAGAAGCCCCCGTCCGAAAAACTCTGGAACGGGCTGACGGGCTATGTGCTGCGTACCGGCAGGGCCATGCTTGTCACTCCCGAAATATTCAATGAACTAATGGATAGGGAGGAGGTCGAGCGCATAAGCACGCCTTCGGTATGCTGGGTCGGGGTACCGCTGAAAATAAAGGATAAAATTATAGGTGTTCTTGCAGTCCAGAGTTACACGGAGGGAGTGATATTCAGTGAGAAAGACAAGAGGGTGCTGGAGTTTGTCTCCAAGCAAGTGGCGATGGCAATAGAGAGAAAGAGAGATGAAGAGTCAATAGTCCAGCTCAATGACATGCTACGGCTGATAAACAAAATCATGAGGCACGACATATTGAACGATTTGAACGTGATAAACGGTATGATAGAAGTGTACATAGACGACAGAGACGAGGAGTTTCTGCAAAAGGCGTTGAAACGCATAAACAAAAGTGTTGAACTCGTGAGGAGAATGAGAGAACTCGAACTCCTGCTTTCATCGGGCAAGGAGAAGAGAAAGTACGGGGTGAGGGAAGTTATAAACGATGTCATCGGGAATTACGATGCAGCATTCAGCGTGGAGGGAGACTGCACGGTCATGGCCGACGAGGCGTTTCATTCTGTTATTGACAATATAGTCAGGAATGCGGTGGTTCACGGGGGTGCGAGTAAGGTGGATATTTCAGTGAGAGGTATAGACGGTGAGTGCGAGATTCATATCGCAGACCACGGAAAAGGAATTCCCGACAATATAAAGGAAAGAATTTTTGATGAAAGATTCAAGCACGGGGATACGGGAGGAACCGGACTGGGGTTATATATAGTGAAGAAAACGATAGAGCGATACGGCGGGAGCATCCGTGTTGAAGACAACAAACCCGGGGCTGTTTTTGTAATAAAACTAAAGTGCGGATAGCCCGGGCTCTGCATCCCAAAATTTATTATATGAAAGGCATTAAAAGCGAGAATGAAGGTATATGTGGAAGCTTACGGATGCGCAGCCAATCAGGGAGATGCATCAATCGCCCGGGGCATTCTTGAGGAGAGAGGGCATGAAATTGTCGGTAGAATGGATGATGCCGACGTTCTCGCGCTTTTCACGTGCATTGTAATAGATAAGACGGAACAGCGGATGATACACAGAATGAGAGTTTTCGGAGAAAGCAATAAACCTGTTATTGTGGCGGGATGCATGGCATCTGCTTTACCTGACGAGGTCAAAAAAGTTTTGCCAGATGCAGTGCTGCTGCCGCCCAGATATATACACTATATTTCGGACATAATGGAGGGCAGGGATGTGGAATTCCGGCAGACGGACAAAGCATCATTGCCGATGGCAACTGATACAAAAATCAACGTGCCCATATCCGACGGATGCATCTATAATTGCTCTTACTGC
>CAZQQE010000013.1:0-17074 GCA_964595325.1 uncultured Thermoplasmatales archaeon
GTGAAACGGCTGGTGCCCTTCAAGGAATTTGCGGAGATGGTTGCGGACTTTCTGGGAAAGTGACATCCTCAATATTTAATATCTCAATTTCCATTCACAATCATGATTATTGCAGTAAGCGGATACAAGGGAGCAGGAAAGACAACTTTCATCGACGAACTTCTGCCCCTGCTGGGCGGATATGATGTGCTGACAATAAAGGACACAAACATGGATGAAATCGATACGCAGGGGAAAGACAGCTACCGACACTCCGAAGCGGGAGCTTATGCATCCGCAATAATAGCAGGCAGGGAAACGGCAATTTTCTTTAACGGAAGGAGAGAGGTTGAGGAAATCTCCGCCATGGTGGATGCAGATGTTGTTCTGCTTGAGGGATTTAAGCACTCCGGCTATCCGAAAATATGGCTCGGGGAGGGGGACGGAGAAAATGTGGTGATGCGTAATCCTTCAGTCGGAGAAGCATACAACTACATTGTGAAAGAAGTCGAAAAGGAAAGAGTGCTGGAGAAACTGCCCCGTATAGACTGCGGCGAGTGCGGGCACAAGACATGCGGTGAAATGGCGGAAGCAATAGTGAATGGAGAAGCAACGCTCGACGACTGCCACGTTCTAAAGAAGAAAGGAGTGAAGGTGACGGTGAACGGAAAAGCACTGCACCTCAACAAATTTGTTGCCGGAATAGCGGAAAACACCATCAGGGGAATGCTCTCTCCCTTGAAGGGCGGGGAAAACGTGGAGAAAGGAGAAATTTCAATAAAGCTACCCGCCAAGAGGGTATAATTTTTAAATCTGCCGAGTATTAACTTCCAATGATATTCGGGATGGCGATGATAACATTCATTCTGATAGTACTGGCGGTCATAGCCGGATTGTACATGGCGTGGAACATTGGTGCCAATGATGTCGCAAACTCGATGGCAACCTCCGTCGGCACAAAAGCGATAACACTGCGGCAGGCCGTTGTCATTGCTGCCGTTCTTAATTTTCTGGGCGCTGTTTTTCTGGGGAGTGATGTGAAACATACCTTGGAAAAAGGTATCGTGAATACTGATGCGATAGGCGACCCCCATACGGTCATGCTTGGCTTTCTCGCTTCCATACTCGCAGCCGCAATTTTTGTCACCATCGCAACATGGAAGGAACTGCCTGTTTCCACGACACATGCAATCATAGGCGGCATAACGGGCTTCGGCCTTATCGTGGGTGGGGCCGACATTATCATATGGAAAAAACTCGGCGAAGTTGCTTCCTCATGGGTCATTTCCCCCATCTCGGGAGCAATCATTGCCTATCTTGTTTTCCGTTCGATTGTTCATTTCGTATTTGCGTCCGATAAACCGGAAGAAGCTGCAAAGAAGTTCGGACCGCTTTTTATCGGTCTGACGTTCTTCATCATTTCTCTCTCGCTATTTACCAAGACACGGCTCGGCGACATGCTGTTTGCAGGCATGGATCAGGTTATGCTTGTCTCCCTGGCGGTTTTTGTCGTCTTCACCGTAGCGGGCATTTTCATCGTCGGGCGCATAACCATAGGGAAGGGCTATGAAGCAGTTGAGCTTCTGTTCAAGAAGCTCCAGATAATAACCGCATGTTACGTCGCTCTCTCCCACGGGTCAAACGATGTTGCCAATGCCGTAGCCCCTCTATCCGTGGTTCTAACCACCGCCCTGAAGGACACATCCATCGTGAACGGAAATTTCGGGTACTACCTCCTTGCTCTGGGCGGGGCGGGCATCGCCGCCGGCATACTGACATGGGGCTATAAAGTTATCCGCACACTGGGCTCAAAAATAACCGCACTCACAAATACAAGAGGATTTTCGATAAACTTCGGAACTGCAACGACAGTTCTTGTCGCCTCCCGTCTGGGGCTGCCGATATCGACATCGCATACGGTGGTGGGGGCGGTCATCGGCGTGGGGCTCGCAAAGGGGCTCGAGGCGGTGGACTTGAGCATCGTCAAAAAAATAATCTATTCATGGGCGCTCACACTCCCTGTGGCGATGGTACTATCGATACTGATTTATAAGGGTTTGGAGATTGTATTTTAGTATGGACGAAAAAGAGGTACGCACAAGGGCTCCCGTTACGGGCATGTACAGGAAGAAATCACCGCTTGCAGGACTGCTTGAACACATGGACAAGGTTAAGGAGTGCGTATCGATACTGGAGGGCGCCTTGGAGAGATACTACAGAGGAGACCTCAAAGATTTTGATAAGGCGGTGGAAAGGATATCAGAACTGGAGCATGAAGCGGATTTGATAAAGGGGAATATACGCTCTCACCTGCCGAGTTCCATTTTGATGCCCGTCGACAAAAAATATTTCATATGGCTGCTGAGAGAACAGGATGCGATACTCGACCATGCGGAAAACCTAGCCCAGCTCATGGATATGCGCCATACGAACATCCCCATAAAACTCAAGGAGATGTTTATCGAACATGCCCATCTCGTAGCGGAGACGGTACAGGAGATGGATAAAGCCGTCGGAAAAGTGAAGGATTTGGTGGAAAGCAGCTTCGTGAGAAAAGACAGGGACGAAGTGAAAAAGTACATCCATAATGTCCATAGAAAAGAATGGGAGGCGGACCAGAAGAGGTACGAGCTTGCCAAGGAGATATACAAGATGGAGAAGGAATTGTCCCCTATGGATATTTATCACCTATTGAAAATAACGGACTGGACTGATGATATAGCGGACCATGCCGAAAATGTGGCGGACTGGCTGCGTGCGCTGATAGCAAAATAAGCAGCAAAAATTTTATATATCGATTCCGCTATATCGATTTCGTAATATGAGAACACCATTTCTTAAATATTTCATGCTGAAAACCATTTCGGAAGGAAAAGCAACAGGATACAAAATCATGAAGAGATGCGAGGAAGTGCTGGGTTACAAACCGAGCACCGGCTCCATATATCCGCTGCTGAAAGGGATGGAAAAAGAGGATATAATAAAGGGCGAACACGAAGGCAGAGGAACGGTTTACAGCATCACGGACAAGGGAAAAAAGATGATTGAGGAGGGCGAGAATCTGAGAAAGGACATTTACCAGAAACTCGACCACTATGCTTCAAGTGTTGCCGAGACATTCGGAGACAACGAACTCAAACGCCTGCTAAAAAAGGGCGGGCAATTCAAAGACCACGGCAGATTTCCCGTCATATTCAAGATAAGGGCAACAGCCATCGAACTGGACAGAAATGGTGTTGACAGCAAAAAAATAAGAGATGTTCTCAATCAGGCATACCGTAAACTTGTTGAACTTAAGAGGAATAAAAATGAAAGGAATAAATGAATGGATTTCTGAGCATCCGAAGACGAGCATAGGGATAGTGCTGGCAATAACCGCATTGATGATATTCTCGATATACAGCAACGGCATATCCACCCAGATGAATGAGCAGTCTTTCATGCCGAATATAGATGTTGCGAATTCATACCAAGAAATAAGGTCTAATTATACCGAGCAATACACCGTGCAGATTCTGGTAAGGTCACAAAACGGCGATATACTTAACAGGGACAGCCTTGATGAAGTTTTTGATGCAGAGGAAGCATTGCTGTCAAATGAAACGGTACGTACAAACCTTGAAAATCCGTCATACCCCGAAGGAAACATCATCAGTTTACCCACGACACTTGCCGCAACAAGAATAGTTGCAGAGGCATTCATGCAGGGTATGAATACATCTCTTCTGGAATATTATCCTTACAACATGACACAGATGCGCAGGGCTTTGCTCGGGGAAAATATAACGATACCCGTCGGAAACGAAACCATAAATCTCCAGTTCATGTACACACCAAGCAATGTCAAGGAATCCATACGTCTTCTCTCTTTTAACCCGAACGGAAAAGTTGCTCTCGAATACATCTCGAGGACATTGACCAAGGATTTTAATATTTCATCCAAGAACATGACAGCAGACGGATGCGTCATCATAGTTTCCCTCAATCCGAAAGCAAAAAATCCTCTGAAGGTGGAAGAGGCAATCGACAAAGTGGTAAAAAGTGTGGATGCTCGTCATGTAAAAATGGATACTCTCGGGGATAAGTTGATAACAGACAAAATACTCAAGGCATCCGATAAATCGATGGGAATGCTCATGCCCGCCGCCGTCATAATGATAATCATCGTGCTGCTGATTGTTTTCAGAAGCGGTATTGACACACTCATAAGTCTTACCGCCCTCACCTTTTCGATAATATGGATGTACGGATTCGGCGCTGCTTTCCATTTCGAATTCAATCCCATGACCACAGCAATACCAATATTGCTCATCGGGCTCGGCATCGATTACGGCATACATCTCACGATGCGCTACCGCGAGGAAGAAGGAACGAATAAGGAAAAGGTCTATAAAACACTGAAAACTGTCGGGGCTGCCCTCATTCTGGCAACCCTGACAAGCATGGTCGCATTTCTATCAAACCTTGTTTCCCCGATAAAGCTCCTCCAGCAGTTCGGCATATTGAGTGCGTTCGGCATTTTCGCCGCCTTTGTATCGATGCTTCTATTTGTCCCGTCGGTGCAACAGCTCCGCAAAAATAAAAAGGAGAAAGAGGAAAACACAATAACGAAGCACGGAAAACGGATTGTGAACAAAATCATCGGGGCGGGGGCCACCGCCGGCAGCCGCCATCCCGTAGTTGTCATTACCATAGTCATAGCGATAACAGCCCTTTCCGGATTTGCAGCTCTCGGATTGAACACCACATTCAATACCGACGAATTTTTGCCGAAAGACCTCGAGGTGACACAGGACTTGCACTATCTGATGAACAACTTTGAATTCATGGGTGGAGAGGCACAGAATGCATACATTCTCGTAAAAGGCGATGTGGCAAGCCCTTTGTTTTATAAAGCGTTAAACGCCACGATGGGCAACATAGCCGATGATGAAAGCGTGGTAAAACTGGACGGTAAAGCCGAAGTGCGTTCGATAGCCACGGTAATGCTAGACTATGCGTCCATGCCGAACAATGAAAAGTTCTCGTCTCTTTATTCCATTTACTTCGACGAATCGGGCATGCCGAAGAGCAACACAACCGAGGAAAACATAACGATGCTTTATGATTACATCTACGCATCCAACGAAAAGATGGTTTCCTCCGTCCTGCACAAAAACGGCAATGGATATGACGGCTCGCTGGTACAGATATCGACAAACACAGGGGGAGATAACAAAAAGGTGACGAAACTTTATAACGAACTCAAGGAAGATGCAAAGCCGTTCAGCCAGTACAAAGTCAGCATAACGGGAGATGAAATAGTAACCGTGATGACCGAAAAAACACTCAGCGAAGGGCAGACGAAGTCATTGATATTGACAATTCTTTCTTCGTTCATAATACTCCTCATAATATTTTATTTCAGGGACAAATCGATAACTCTGGGCATAATAACCGCCATTCCGATAATTTTCTGTGTATCTTGGATTCTCGGCTCCATGTACCTGCTCGGTCTATCCCTCAACGTGATGACGATAACAATAGCTTCCCTGACCGTCGGTCTGGGCGTCACATACGGCATACACATTGCCCACCGCTTCGTGGAAGAACTGGGTAAAAACGACAGCATTGAGGAAGCGGCGCATAAAACCGTGAATTCGACGGGCATCTCCCTGCTCGGGGCGGCGACCACCACCATCGCCGGCTTCGCCCTGCTTTCGTTCTCGCTCATGCCCCCCCTCCAGCAGTTCGGAGAGATAACGGCACTGACGATACTTTATGCATTCATATCATCCGTGTTCATTCTGCCTTCATTCCTGATATTGTGGGCAAGGAAGAAATATGAACGCAATTGAAACAGTAAACCTGACAAAAAAGTTCGACGGCTTTACGGCTGTGGACGGCATAAATCTCAAAGTCAGCAAGGGAGAACTTTTTGCTCTGCTGGGCCCGAACGGCGCCGGGAAAACAACGACGATAAGCATGCTTGCAACGCTTCTGAAACCGACCGGCGGAAAAGCACTGGTGAACGGTTATGATGTCGCCGGAGAAGCCAGCAAGGTGAGACAGAGCATAGGTGTTGTTTTTCAGGACCCGAGCCTTGACGACCAGCTCACTGCAAGGGAAAACCTCGACATACACGGAAGGCTCTATCACATGCCCAGAGAAAAGAGAGAAAGGAAGATAAAGGAAGTGATGGAGATGGTAGACCTGTCCGAAAGGGCGGACAGCTTGGTAAAGACATTCTCCGGAGGCATGAGACGGAGACTTGAAATTGCCCGTGGGTTGATGCATTCTCCGGAGGTGCTGTTCCTCGATGAGCCGACGCTGGGGCTTGACCCCCAGACGAGAAGACACATATGGGATTACATCAAAAAATTGAACAGGGAAGGCGTAACCGTTCTGCTCACAACCCATTACATGGAGGAGGCCGACGAACTGGCAGACAGGATTGTGATAATAGACAAGGGAAGGGTAGTAGCCGAGGGAACGCCGTCCGCCCTGAAAGATTCTATCGGCGGCGACGTCATAAAAGTCGTGTGCGACAGGGCGGAGGAATTGAAAGAAGCGATTGTGGAACGCAAAATATCGGGCGAGCCGAAAATCGCCGGCGAAACCCTAACCATGAACGTCCAGAAGGCGGAGGAGGTCATACCGCTGATATTCGATATCTCCAATAAAAAAGGCATAAAGGTAAAGAGCATCACCTACAAGGAGCCTTCTCTGGAAGATGTATTCCTGCATTATACGGGCAGGGCGTACAGGGAGGAGGAAGGAAGCGAGAAGGATCGGCTGAAAATGCGTGTAAGGATGATGAGAGGGAGAAGATGATTCGGGATATATACGCAATTTATCTGAGAGAGATGATACGCATCAAGCGCTCGAGGGTTCGCCTGATTACAACAATAGTCATGCCTCTTCTCTGGCTCGGGGTGATAGGAAATGCGTTCAACGGTGTATTCGGAAGCACCATGCACATAGATTTCATTTCATTCTTAACGCCGGGGATAATGGTCATGACTATGGCTTTTACGGGCACAATATCGGGAATAACGACGGTTTTCGACCGTGAATTCGGTTTTCTGAAAGAAATGCTTGTTGCCCCCGTCAAGAGAGAGAGTGTACTCATCGGGAAAATGCTGGGCGGCGTGACACAATCCATTTTTCAGGGCATAGTTATTCTGATTCTCGGGGTTTTCATGGGGATGAAACTCAGGAATTCCCCTGCCATAGCGATTTCAGGCATGATTCTCACAATGTTCCTTGTCTCGATGGCTTTCGTTTCCCTGGGACTGGCTGTGGCAAGCAAAATGAGCAGCATGGAAGGCTTCCAGATGGTCATGAATTTTTTGATACAGCCCATGGTGTTTCTGAGCGGCGCCTTTTATCCCATATCCTCGCTTCCTGACTGGTTGAAATGGGGAGTGAAGATAAATCCGCTCACATACGGAGTTGATGCCATGAGGTATTTTTCCATCGGGATGAATGACTTCCCGGTATGGGTGGACTTCTCCGTGCTTGCTGTATTCTCCACAATACTCATCGTGCTCGGGGGATATGCATTCAGAAGAAGTTAATATGGGAAAGGGGAAAGGAGGTAGGAATGAAAAAATCGAAGAGAAATTTACTCCCCTATTCCCGCATTTCTTAATGCAATTTCGGTTTATAAGGTTTATTTAGCGGGACATGAACGCCGGATGCAAATGTTAAGCGAAAATCTGACTGCCAGAATCGATTTTTCATTACAGTTCACCGCTCCAGATATTAGGGTATGCTTTTACCCCCTGGGAAAACGCCTTGCACTTCTATCACACCTGCTATTGATGGCAACACCCCGTCATAAAAAATTAAAAAAACCCGCATGCCCGCATCAGGGCGCTTTATATATGCGGGGTTTTATTCTCGTACAATAAACGCCTCGGGAGTATATAAGCGAAGGGAGGGGAGGCTATTTATTTAAAAACTTTTCTGTTTCTTTCACCAGCAATTCAGAAGGGCACTCAAGTATTGTATACCCGTCCTCGCTTTCGTGGATGAATCCCTGACTCAGAAGAAACTGCAGGGCATTTTCCATTTCCTTTTCCTTTGCATCCATGCCGTATTCCTCGCATTTTGATTTGTATTCCTCAAAAATTTCTTCTCTGCTTACGTATGCCCTTTTCATGCAGGGTGCAGCAACAGAAAGAAGAGCAACCGCCTGCTGTTTCCCAATTTCACCGATGCCCCCGAACCAGCCCTCCTGATTCGCCGCCCTGACATCCTCCGGCGTTATTTCCTTATGCCCCCTGCGGTCGGCAATCATCGCAGAAGTGCGCAGCAAATCTATCGCAGAGCGCATGTGACCGGCGGAAACGAGGGCGATGTCCGCAATCAGCGGCAGCACATTGTCATAACTTCCCTGCATGAGAGCCTCCTCCGCCCTGTAGTTAAGTATTTCCACAATCTGCTCCCTTGAGTAAGGACGGAGTTCGACAATGGCTTTCTCCGCAAATGTCGACCACGTCGCCGGGTCATGTATAATCTGCTCGAGCATGAGAGAAGAGCGGGTAACAGCCACATATCTGATACCGCCACCCATCTCCGCCTGCCGGGATATGGTGTAAGCAAAATGGGTTATGTCCTTCGAATCCATGCCGTCGATTTCGTCGAGAATGATGAGATGGTCGCCGTCCACTTCCTTCCACAATCGCTGACTTGTGAGACCTGCGGTGCTGAAGTTCGGGCGTGTCTGATGCAATATTTCCTCGAGCACCTTGTGTTCGGAGCGGTTCGTGTAGCAGTTCACGTAGACATCCCCACCCGTATGCTTGGCCAGCAGCGTTTTGCCCGTTCCGACCTCGCCGCTTATCAATGCCCTCCCGTTATCAAGCATAAGCGATAGCCGGCTGCGCTCTTCATCCCTGCACGGTGTCTTTTCCGGAACATATGAAACCTCAAGTTTTCTTTTATCTTTTAAAATCACAATGCAACTATCTGGCTCGTATAGATAAAATTTTTGATTGCCTTCAATCGAGATAGCCGACGGTCACACCCAAGCATGCATTGTAAACAATATCGATTTTATCCTCATATGCGGAAATCACCTCCTCGCTTTCCGCACCGGGCTGGAGCCACACCACCTTGGCGCCGACGGCAATGGCTTCCTCCATTATGGGCAACAGATATTTCGGGTTTCTGAACACGTCCACAATGTCAATTTTTTCCGGAACGTCTTTCAAAGATGGGAGTACTTTTTCATCCAGTATCTCCTGCCCCGCATATACGGGATTGACGTAATACATCCTGTAACCCTTTTTTCTGACTCTTTCCGATATGTAATAACTTGCCCTTTCCTTTTTGGGGGATATGCCCACGACAGCTATAACCTCAGCATTTTTTGCTATCTCAAGTATTTTGTCCGGTTCCGTAATTCTGGCCATGCCGGTGAAATGAAAAGAAGAATATTTAACTTATGGTTTTTGCCACCCCTCATGCAACTCCAACAAGATTTCAGGTTGCCGGTGTTGAAATGCATACGGGGCCAAGAATAAAAATCAGTAAAGGAGACCTTTTCCCTCAAGCTCCTCTTTCAATTTCTCAACCGCCTTTTCCACCTGCTCCGTCTTTCTTGCACCCGTGCATACAATCTTTCCGGAGCTGAATAGCAGGAGGACAACGCCCAGCTCCTTCATGCGGTAAACGATGCCGGGAAAAATTTCCGGTTCGTATTCCGTGTTTTCCAGCCCCACGGCAAGAGCGGTGCTTACCAGATTGAGCTCGCCGTGCAGGTCGCCCGAGGCAACGATGTTCTGCACATTAATTTCCGGCTCGTCTATGACCTTGAATCCGACTTCTTTAAGCATGCTGCATACCTTCTTCATGCTTTTCTTTATGTCGTCGATATTCTTCGCTCCGGTGCACACGACCTTCCCACTCTTGAAAAGCAAAAATGCGGTCTTCGGCTTCTCTATGCGCAGCACAAGCCCGGGGAATACATTCGGTCGGTAGCTCGTATTCGGCAAAGACTTCATTATCTTATCAAGTTCCAGACTTTCCGCAATGGTCGTCGATGAAACAATATTCTGTATTTTTATGTCGGCCATAAACCGTAAATACAATAGCATACAATAAATGTTTCTATCACGGAATGCCCTTGTTACAAATCCTTTCTGGAAAACAAAACAACTCCGGCGGTAAACGGAACGGCTGCCCATGAAACAATGCCTGTCAGAGTTGTCCAGAAGTTCACATAGCCGGGGAGGATGGGAACAGATACACCCAATACATTTTTTATCCCGTAGGCGAGAACGATATTCATCTGATAGGTATCTATCGGGCTCAAGAACATTACCTTCCAGAGCCATGCGGACGGCCCTATCTCCCCCCCGAATATTGACTGAATGCTACCGCCGCTTGTCGCAGCATACACCCCGGTAATGAGGACGCTGATAATCATGCAGAAGAAGAACCATATGAGCACTCCGCCGCCCACCGCCACCGAGCGGCGGCGAGCAAAAACAGATATAAGCATCGAGAGCCCGAGGAAAATAAGGCCCACTATAAATGTGGACAAAAGGAACATGAGATAATTCGAGAGGTTAAAGGAAGCTCCGCTGCCAACCGATATTATCACCCCCGCCCCCCCGAACCCGATGAAAATGGTTGTAAGGAGCACACCTGAAAGCGCAGCATATTTACCCAGAAAAATTTCCGCCCTGTTTACGGGACAGGACAAAAGGATGCCCATAGAACCTCTTTCCCTTTCCCCGATGATTGAGCCGTGACCGAGCATGATGCTTATGATGGGGACCAGCAGGGAGACCAGACTTACCAGACCTACGACCGTGTCATCCAGATTCTGAAAGCCCGCTCCCCGGTGAGAGGAAGAGCTGAAATAAGATATCACAACTGCAAGCAAAAGAAATATGATGGATATGATTACAAGCCATCGGTTCCTTATATTGTCCATATACTCCTTTTTGAAAAGGGCTTTCATCACCCCCAGATTCAGTCCGTCCACCGTGTATAATACACTAATACACTACCCATATATTTTTCATTCGTTTTTTTAACGGCATATGGAAAACTTAATAAGTCGAACAAAGATAACATCTTGGTGAGCAAATGGCCATGGGATTTATTCTGATTTCTACGGAGCCTGCAAAGGAGCATGAAGTATACAGCGAGTTGCTGAAAATAGAGGAAATCGTGGAACTTCATCCACTATTCGGCGAATATGACCTTATAGCCAAGGTTGAAGCAAAGGATTTCGATGAACTCGGACAGATAGTTGTTGACAAGATAAGAGCGATAAAAGGAGTGGCAGACACCAAGACTTTAACAGGAACAAAATTTTAAGGAGGAGATAAAAATGGAATATGTATGGAGTTTGTTTGTGAGTATGTGCATGCTTGTATTTGCAATAGGCACATTGATAGCAGGATTGTTTACAGCGTACTTCGGCTCCGGCAAGAGCAGGGCCATAGGAGCTACATTGTTTATCGTGGGCATAATCGTGGGCTTGATTTTCTGGAATTACAGCAGTGGAGTTTTCTGGGGCAGCGCCGCATGGGACTGGGGTCTTGTCGAGAACGGGATATCGGCGGTCATAGGTGCCATCGTAGGGGCACTCATAGCGCTGGGCATTTTCCTTGCCGGAATAATGAAGGCATAAACGGCAGCGGCAGCACCCCGGGGAAGTGAAAGCATCTGTTTGACATCTAATTATGAGTAGATACTCCGAACTCCTGAGCATTATGAAGCAGACAGGAAATGTAGCGGTGGCATTTTCTGGGGGCGTGGACAGCGCTCTGGTTGCAAAGGCTGCAGTCGATGCAGGAGCAAAAACGGTGGCGATAACGGTTGATTCACCCCTGTTTTCCAGAAATGATATGGAGAGCGCCTCGGCGGTTGCGGATGAGATAGGTATCAGACAGATTGTGGTGAAAAGCAGCCATATGCCGGAGAACACGCCCATGAGATGCTATCACTGCAAGAAAAATATGGCGGGGTTGTGGAAAAGAGCAGCCGAGGAAGAAGGCTTTCATGTCATTGCGGATGGCGTCACGCTTGATGATGTAAACGATGCCTTTCGTCCCGGCGTAAGGGCAGCAACTGAGGAAAAAATATGGCACCCTCTGGCAGATGCAGGATTTACAAAGGAAAATGTAATAGATGCTGCGAAGGAAGCGGGGCTGAGCATATGGAATAAGCCCTCGAATTCATGCCTTGCATCCCGCATTTCATACGATGAAAGCATAACCGTGAAAAAACTCCGGATGGTTGAGAATGCCGAGAACTATTTGAACGGGCTGTCAAAAAAAATTCGTGTGAGGACGCACAACGGCATTGCAAGGATAGAGGTCATGCCCGAAGATTTTGAAAAAGTTCTGGTGATGCGGAAGGCAATAGCAACAGAATTTAAAAAAATCGGATTCTCCCATGTAACTCTTGACATGGAGGGATACAGAAGCGGAAGCATGAACGAGAAAGCAACATTTTGAATTGTAGCTATGTGATTGCCATCCCTTTGAACACAAACATCGATATAATGGTCACGATGCTGAAGAATGCAACTGCGGTCGGCAGGGACTTTCCGAGGTCATACATGTACTCAACCCTGTCATCTCCCTCGTCTATGCCGTTGGCGAATCTGATGAGGAGAAAAATGAGTTGAATTATGTATATGCCGATGACAAGAACGAAATACTCCGGACTTATGTTGAACGAGAAATTCGATGCACCCGAAAGAAAATCATTCTCTGGTAAATCCCCCAGATTCATGTTTTTTATTACAACCGATATCAACTTCGTTATGCCGAGCGTTATGCCCGCAATCATAGGGGCAAAGATTGTTGCCGTTGACTTTAAAGTTGAAGTAAGCGTGCCGAGAGAATTTTTTATTCCCCTTTCCACCTCCTGAAGTTGCTTCAGATGCTCTGCTACTTTTACAATTGCAACGCCTGCCGCCTCGTAGCTTTTCTTGACTCCTTCGACAAACAGATGCATTACCGCCCTTATCCTGTCCGAATAAACGTGCTTCAGGGAACCGAATTTGCTGTCGAAAAGGGCATCGTTCAGATTCGTTCTCATTGACATGAGGTTGAAGGCTGTACGGGCGAATATCTTGCCCATCTCGGAACCTTCCATCGTTTTGGAGGCATACTGAAATGCTTCTTCGGCAGGCTTTCCCTCCGTTATTCTCTTGCCTATGACGTAAAGAGAATCACTGAATTCCTCTTCCATTTTTTTGATTTCATCCCTTATCTTCTTGTATGCCGTGTACGTCCTCAAACAGTAGAATGAGACGGAGGCTGCCACCCCCCAGAGTATGAAAAGAGTCACGGGAACGACGGCATTTACTTTATCAACAAAATTTATTATTTTTCCATTAACCAGAATGACGGGCATGAGCATGAAAACGATGCCCGGTAAGGCTATGGCGACACCGATAGCAGCAGCCGTAACCATATTCTCTTTTTTATTTATCCCCGCCACGTCGGGATGGTCGGCAGGTATCGCCGGCGGATTGAACGTTGCAGGTCTGGAAAGCAGGATTTTTCTTATATAGGCGAAAAGCACGACAGGAAGAATGACATCGTAAAACAGAAAAATCTGGAATATGGATACCCTGAGCCCGACGAGAGAGGCGGCGGGCATCATCCCCACAAGGGCAAGAGGAATCATTACGCCTATGGAATAAATCACCAGAGTCGGCTGGTGGAGTTTGTTGGAAAAATTCGTCATGCTGTTCTTTGTCCCCTCCATGACTATATCCAGCGAGCGGTCAAGCGTTACATTCCTCTCGCTCTCGCTTCCTTCCCTGACCGCACTCCTGATTAAATGCAGCGCCCTTTTCAAATAATCGCTCCATTTCCCCCACAGATTTGCAAATGCCGTTATTGCATCGTCTATGCTCTGGTAAACCCTCACTTCAAGATCCCATATGAGTTTCTTCAAATCCTTGCCCAGAGATGTATTCGATTCCCTTGCGGCAAAGCGTATGCCATCCTCCATGTTCGGTATTAGCTTCAGATACATGACGATGTAGCTCAGCACTTCCGGTATGTCTCCCATGGAATGAACTTTCATATACCCTGCCTTCGTTTTCGGGTACTCGCTGAGGAACTGCAAGGCAGCAAGGGGCAGCCCCATGGTTACGCCGGCCATCAGCAGCAGGGTTATCAGCCCCATATTAGAGATCGAGAAACCGCAGAATGCAAATATGATTATGTCCATTGACAGGGCAGCCATGGCGGCAACCAGTGCCCCGCTGTACGACAGAAGTAACACCTCGTACGGCTCGACGTCAAGCCCCGTAAAATTGAGGGATTCCATGAACTCCTCCGACACGCTTTTCTCCGCCTTTTTCCTGAATGCTTTAATATCGCCCACAAGCCATGAGAAGTGCTTTACCGAAAGTTTGCACAAGTCCTCAAACCATGTCATCTTACCCGCCCTGCATAATCACGGAACCATTCCATCCATCTCTTTTCTATGTACCCGTAATCAGGTGTTCCGTGCTCCCTCCTGCTTTCTTCGGTGAAAACCCAGAATGCATTGTTGCAGTCCCTCACTGCCGGCGCCTCGAGGAGTTCACCGTTCCTGCTTCCGTATTCGACAATCTTCTTTCTCATCTTTGCCCTCAACGAGATGTTTTCTATTGCCATCTCGATGTTCATCCCCCACTCCTTTGCTATTCTCCCTATGACTTCCGACTGCCCCATGTCCAGAAGGTCAGTTGCTTCCAGTTCGTCTTTTGCCGGATTGTACTGCATTATATCCGCAAATATCTTGTCCGCATCCACACTCTCGCCCCAGCCGCTTTTCGTTATCTCGGATATTTGAATAACCCTTCTCTTCTTTTCCATGCCGCCGCCCATTCTGATGGGTGCCGCTATAGTAACAATATCCGTCGCCTTGAATGACGTTGGGGCAACACCGATATCGTACACTATCCTCTCAAATACATCGCGGGTGGTCGCACCGTGTATGGTGCCGAGTATAAGATTGCCGGCAGCCCCGACCCTCATCGCCTCGAAGAGCACCTTGGTCTCCTCGCCCCTGACCTCGCCGAGCACGAGAACGGATTCGCCGAGACGGAGAGCTGTTCTGAGAGCTGTTTCAGGGTCAACCCCCCCGCCTCCCCCCGACGTGATGGGCTGGGTAATCAGCGACTGTATCTTATAGCCGAGGTTCTGCAGATGCTCGACCGGCAGTTCAGGTGTATCCTCGAGAGTGAGTATGCGGTATCTCTGCGGTATTTCCAGCAGAAGGGCTGAAAGCAGCGATGTTTTCCCGGAACCCCGGCTGCCTGCAATTAGAATGGAAGCCTGCCCGTCAACAAGAAAGCTCAGCAAGCCGGCAGCCATCGGAGACAGCATATCATGGGCTATGAACTTCGGCAGTGTCCAGGGCTTGGAGCCGTGGCGTCTTATCGCAAATGCAACCCCTTTGGCGGTGAGGGGCGGGGAGATGGCGGCTATCCTTGCATCGTATCTGTCAAGCCCCATGTCGAGAATCGGCGCTCCTTCCGAAAACGGCCTGCCGCTCAGGCTTCTGAACCGGGATGAAAGGGCTTCCACGTCCCCCTCAGAGAAATATATGTTGGAGGTGTACTCCTCGCCGTCAAGAATGATATGCAGGGGATTATTCACCACCGGGGCGTTTATGTATATGTCCTGTATTTTCTCGTCAAGAAGCAAATCCTCAAGAATGCCCAGCCCTGCAGTGTACTTTGCAAAAATATCGGATAAAACTTCCAGTTTTTCTCTTGTGAGCCCCATCCCCTCCTCCTCCGCCACTTTGCTGATGGCATCCCGGGCGAATTTCGAAAAATATTCCCTCGAAGTTTCGGGCTCCATGAACGATGATTCCTGAGGACGGTGGCGCGCCAGTTTTTCTTTGACCATCTGGAGCAACTTCAGCTCTTGTGATGGCAAATTGTATTCAGGCGGGATAATGAAATAGAGGTTTTCAGGGCGCGATGAAAGGGAATAAAGAGAAACATCCAGAGACCTGCCGCCTTCCCTCTTTACTTCATATTTTTTCACGAATACCGCATCCGATGGTGGGGTGAGTTTTATATACGTATCGAAAAACATGGGACGGACGTAAGGCTGGATTTTGTCACGGTAGTAGAAATCGCTTTCCCTGTTTCCCACTATCCTCCTTGTCAGCCCTCTCTTTCCAACGAATTCGGAAAGCAAATCCGCATACTTTTTTCTGCAGGCTGCACAGTTATCTAACGCATCATCCACCCCTATGATTCTGGGTTTTTTTCTGCCCCCGTAA
The DNA here is from genome assembly GCA_964595325.1 of uncultured Thermoplasmatales archaeon. Taxonomy (GTDB): domain Archaea; phylum Thermoplasmatota; class E2; order UBA202; family DSCA01; genus VBQP01. The sequence goes on from CAZQQE010000013.1 coordinate 16,234, forward strand.
TTCAACATCTCCCTCAGCTTCTGAAACGCAAGTATGGGATCATAGGGCGCCATCTCCTTTATTTTTTCCAGCCCTTCCACCAACTCTCCTATACACCCGGCGCACCTGTCATCTTTGCCAAAAACGTTTGAAGGGTTGTAATTCCTTATCTCCTCCAGAAAGTTCGATAAATCTTTCAGGAATGACATGGCTTCGCCGTCGAAAACCTTCACGAATGGGTGGTTCAGCACTATCCGGTCAAGATTCGCTTCTTTTCCCATCATCTCAAAAATATTTTTTCTGCACTCCCCATCCAGTATGGATGATGCTCCACCGCAGTCATCGCAATTCGCCACAGCAACTCGCAAACTTCCTTCCCTTTTTATGCTGTAATCGCAGGGCATACACCTTCCCAAAAGTTTAATCTACTATCCACCTATATACTTTTTGATGGATATCAAAGTGTCCAACGGGAAAGCAAAAAAGGGAAGTATATCTGAAAAACTTTATATTCTCGGCAGGCGGGGGGCGGAGGAGGGGGGCATTCTGAATATCGGAAGATACTACGCTATCGATAAATCCTTGGGTTCGAACGTCTACGTGGACGGCGCCAGGCCCCATGTGATTTTGATATGCGGAAAGAGGGGCTACGGAAAATCATATACCATGGGCACATTCATCGAGGAAATGTCGCTGATGGACGAGCAAATCAAAAAAAATCTTGGGATTGTGGTTATCGATACACTCGGCATTTACTGGACATCATTCTTCGAAAACAAGAAACAGGAGGAAATGCTCTCAAGATGGGGTTATTCCTCCAGAGGGATAAAAATAAGGGTGCTTTCCGCCCCGGACAATGTGG
>CAZQQE010000014.1:0-14082 GCA_964595325.1 uncultured Thermoplasmatales archaeon
CTCCGATTTTATCTGCAATCGCTTTTACCGTGGTTCCTGGGCCTAAAATATAAAGGATGCCATTTTCCGTATTTTCAAAAATGTATTCTGCAATTTCTCTTTTATCTTCTTCAGCAGATTTACTTACATTCGAAGCTTCTTTCCCTCCCTGAAGAAGGGATTTAACTTCTGGCACCTTTAGATAACCATATAACTTTGCAGCCAACCTGTTTTCCCTGAAAGCATCTTCATCAATATCTAAAACCTCCTTTTCAACAAATTGATTTTTTAAGGAATCTATCATTTCTGCAGCAGCGCGTGCGGATACTGTGAATACGGGGCTGAACATTTTAACGCCAGAAGGTATTGCTACAACAGGTATTTTTAGATTTACTGCATCACAGATATCCCTTGCAGTTCCATCACCGCCGACAAAAATAAGAATTTCTATACCTCTTTCAACCATTTCTTTTGCTATTCTTTTGGTGTCCTCTGCTGTTGTATCTTCGCCTACTTTGCCGATGACTTCATATTTAAAATCATATCTTCTCATATAGTTCTCTCCCATCTTATCCGGGGCAACAAAGAAATAAATATCTCTCCTTTTTATGAGTGAAAGAACATCCTCTACCCTCTGCGGAGTTACTGGCTTTGCTCCCAACTCTAACGCTTTTTTATGTGATTCTCCATCAGTTCCTTTTAACCCAACGCTACCACCCATCCCTGCTATAGGGTTAACAATAAGCCCAACTTTAATTATTTTCATGTTTCAAAATGAAGATTTGATCGTATTTCAATGTTTTGATTGTGCATGCTTTATCACATAAAGAGTTAATCATATCTTACGCGAGTTTTCTCGTCGCACATGACGTACTTTAGACGTTCCTCCCATTCGGGGGCATTCCACGTTCCTAAAGATTTGTGCGTCGTATGGTATTTTTGGGGGATTGGATGTGTCCCAAGAACAACTTTTAATCCGTATTTATCCTCTATAAAGTTTTTAAAGTAGTCTATCCACGGACAGGGCGGATAACCGACCAAAAAGCCTGTTGCAAGATGAATTACTTCAGCTCCATTTTTCTTCATTTCTGCAGGAGCATACTCGATATCCCCGCCAGGGCATCCCCCACAGGTGGTATATCCGACAACTTCAACTTTTTCGTTTTTGTATAAGCTGAAAGCTCCTTCTCTTTCTCTCAAAGCCATGAAGCACTTCCCTCCAGTACACCCCCTATATCTATCACAAATTATAATGCCGAGTTTCACCATTTCAACATCTCCTTAATTTTTTCATTTATACTTCCGTCGGGAAGCATCCAATCTGGATGCATTTCCCCTCTTTCTTCCATCTGATAACGAATGCAATTTTCCCAATCCCCCTTGCAATACAGATCAATCCATTTCCTACCTAACTTTCCTTCCTCATAAAACCTTCTCATTGGACATAACGGATACCACTTGCAGTCGTTTGAGAGGACATTCAATTTGTGATAATTTTTTTCCATCTCATCTCTTATATCAGGGCGATAAAGCATAGCAGCAGGATGCTGCAAAGGCAATATTTTTCTATTGTCTGCCAAAAAAAGCTTCCCATACACTGTATAAAACTCCTGCTTGGATGGCAGGGGCAGAGAATATTTTTTGAAGATGTAATCAGTTGCATAATGGCCCAGAGGAACCAATACTTCTGGGTTTATCAATTCTATCTCTTTATCCAAGTAATCACTACATGTATCAATTTCATCCTGTTTTGGTTTTCTATATTTCGGTAGCATGCATTTAATCAGATTGGTCATGTACAGACCACTTCTATCTATACCAGATGTCCTTAATAATCCATCCAATACTTTTCCTGAAGGGCCAATAAACATTTTTCCTTCCCTATCCTCATTCTCCCCAGGTGCTTGAGCAATCAACATAATTTTAGCATTACGATTTCCCTCGCCTACAATAGCATTTGTCCTGGTTTTATATAGCCTGCACTTTTTGCATTTCTTTATTTCTTCATTTAAGTTCTCGATTTCCATTTTCCTTATTTGAAATGCCGAATATTAGAAGCGATTTTGTATAGCATTTGGGGTATATGAAGGTTATTGAGGTAAATCTAGGCTGATAAAATAAGTGCCTTAATATGTTCAGCCCATGCAGTATTATCCCGCAAAACTACTTATATAACATTGTGAATTCCACGGGGAAATTACTTCAAAAGAGGAATGAAAATGGTAAAAATTGATATATCGAAATGCATAGGTTGTGAAATCTGTCAGAATATCTGTCCAGATGGCTTCGAAGTAATAAATGGGAAAGCACAAATCAAGAATGAAAAAGCCGACTGTATTGAAGAGGCGGCGAAAGCCTGCCCCCGAGGAGCAATTATTCTAGATAATCAGGGCGATCAGGCAGATATTAATGATACCAAAAACCTTTCAAGAGGCAGAGGTTTTGGGATGGGCAGAGGCATGGGTCGTGGCCAGGGCCAAGGGAGGGGGAAAGGTCGTGGATTCGGAAGAGGTGCGGGTAGATGGCCATGAACAGTCAGATAAATATAGCATGTGGCACAGATGATGGGGTTGCATTCACTGAAGAACATTTTGGCTCCGCAAAGTTTTATTTATTGTATTCTATGGATTTAGAAACAGGAGAGTTGGAGTATGTGGGTAAAACATATAATACAACTTCTCCTGAAGAAACCCATGGGGATCCCAAAAAGGCAAAATCAGTTTCAGAACTTATGAAGGGTGTTCACATTCTTATGGGGTCTGCCATGGGGCCAAACATTGTGCGCATAAGAAAGAATTTTATCCCCGTAGTTTCCAGAGAGAAATATATAGAGAGCGCTATGGAGAAATTGAAGGATAAACTGAGTGTAATAAAAAGGAATTTGGAAATGCCCATAGGAGAAGATAGGGAAATAATCCATATTGGGTGACTGCCCAAAGCAAATTATAATATTATTTTGTCATTCGTTAATCCGACATGGTGTTTTCATCACCCGAATCTACGGACAGAACCGCAGTGCCAATGCAAAAATTTATTATAGGCTGTGCATTGCCCTGTCCATGAACCCAAATCCTACTGAAAAGAATATTACTGAAAATCTCAAAAAAATAAAGCACATACTTGTAGTGATGAGCGGTAAGGGAGGGGTAGGAAAAAGCACCGTCGCTGCCAATCTTGCCGTGGCACTTGCCGGAGAAGGAAAGGAAGTCGGCATACTCGATATAGACATACACGGACCAAACATCCCGAAAATGCTGGGCATAGAGGATGAGCGCATTATGGGGGACGACAGCGGGATGCTCCCCATTCCTGTTTCACCCCACCTCAAGGCGATGTCCATGGCTTTTCTGCTGAAAGATAAGGATTCACCAGTCATATGGCGCGGCCCTTTGAAGATGAAGGCGATAAAGCAGTTCATAGGCGATGTAAAGTGGGGCGACCTCGATTATCTCGTCATAGACCTTCCCCCGGGGACAGGCGACGAGCCTTTGAGCATAGCACAGCTAATACCGGCCGGGAAAGCCATAATCGTAACAACCCCGCAGGATGTCGCTCTGCTTGATTCCAGAAAAGCTGTTGTGTTCGCCAGAACGCTTAACATGCCCGTCTTGGGAATAATAGAAAACATGAGCGGTTTTGTTTGCCCCTACTGCGGAAAGGAAATCGATTTGTTCAAGGTAGGCGGGGGCAGGAAGGCGGCGGATGACCTCGGCGTTCCGTTCCTCGGCGCCATCCCGATAGACGGGAGAATCGTCGAGTCCGGAGATGCAGGCAAACCTTTCGTCATTTATGAAAACATGAAGGCTGCCGATGCGTTCAACGGAATAGTTAAAAAAATAGAGGAGATTGCAGAGCAACCGGCAGCATAAAAAACATGGGCGGAAATGCCGTGAAAAAAGGCAGTTATATTCTTGTCGTTGAGCTAAAGGAGGATAAACAGATTGAGGTGGGAAAGCTTGGCCTGCTGTCTTTCAGAAAGGGCTACTATGCGTACGTGGGCTCCGCCATGGGCGGACTTGATGGTCGCATAGGTCGGCACATGCGGAAGGATAAAAAAAAGCACTGGCATATAGATTACCTGCTGGAGGAGGGTATGATAAGGCAGGTGTGGTGCATGGAAGGAAAAAGAAACGAATGCATGATTGCATCTGAGATGGCAGACGTATTTACTGGCGTTGCAAATTTCGGTTCAAGTGACTGCAGGTGCAAAAGTCATCTATTTTATTCCGAAAGTATGGCGGAGATGGAAAAGGTGATTGAAGGATTGGGGATGAAAAGATACTAGAGAGCGATTGGAATTTTCTATGGAACGGCTGTAATTGATAAATGGCTAGAAAAACTACGGAAGAAGAAACGAGCAGGTTTTATTCGATTGCAGGGGCGGGAAATTATTTGAGTTGTAAGACCAAATGAAAACAGCCGCAATTTATCGAAATATTTATAGCAAATGAAAGATTATGATTGCAAGCAATTATTGCTGGCGGTGATCGGAGATCCATCATGTCCCCCTTTAGTAGTAAGAAATCAGGCAAGGCAGCGGAATCGCTTGACTGCGATGAAGAAAAATACCGCCTTATTGCCGAACGCTCAAATGACGGCATATTTCTTGCCACAGGTTATAAACTTGTTTACGCAAATCCGGCATTTCTTAAAATATTCGGAGGAAAATCTTTCGATGAATTCAAGGATATAAATCTACTCACTCTTCTCGACAAAAGGAATGCGGAAAAACTGAAGGACGATATCAAGAAGGCAATCAAGGGAGAACTTTCAGAAGCAAAGTACGGTGTAAAAGCAAAGAGAATTGACGGGGAAGAGATTTTCATAAATTTGTCCGTTTCAAAGGTGATGTACAAGGGAAAACCTCATGCGCTCGGTGTAGTAAGCGACATCACCGACATGAAAAGAATGGATGCCGCATTAAGGGAAAGTGAGGAGAGGTACCGTACGCTTGTTGAAAACGCAAGCGGCGGAATTTACATAATCACTGCAGACGGCTTTGAATACGTGAATCCCGCCTTTGAAAAGTTGACCGGCTATCCAGCCAAGGAGATATGCAGCAAGGACTTCAACTTCTGGAATATCATCCACCCGGACGACATAAAACTCATAGAAGAAAGGGAGAAAGCCAGAGAGAAAAATCAGGATATCCCCTCTTCGTATCAGTTTCGGATAGTGACCAAAGCAGGGGACATAAGATATGTGGAAGTAAATACGGTACCCCTGTCAAGCACTGAAGTAAGGGTTCTGGGGATGATGAGAGACATTACGGAAAGCAGGGAAGCAATTGAAAAGCTGGTGAGCGGTGAGCGAAAATACCGCACACTATTCGAGTCCGCAAACGATGCGATTTTTTTGATGTCGGATAAAATTTTTATCGACTGCAACCAGAAAACACTTGAAATATTCGATTGCAGGAAAGAGGATATAATAGGCCATGCCCCGTACGAGTTTTCCCCAAGAAAGCAGCCTGACGGGAGAGATTCCAAAAAGAAGGCACTGGTAAAGATACACGCTGCACTGAATGGAAAACCGCAGCGTTTCTACTGGAAGCACATCCGCATGGACGGAACACCGTTTGATGCAGAAGTATCTCTGAACCGCATAGAAATAGGTGGCAAATTTTTTGTTCAGGCAATCGTCAGGGACATCACCCCGTTGAAGGAGGCGGAGGAAAATTACAGGGGAATTTTTGAAAATGCGGTTATGGGCATATACAAGAGCACACCTAAAGGAAAGCACGTTATAGTAAACAAAGCGCTGGCACGCATATACGGCTACGCCTCCCCTGAAGATTTGATAGAAAGCATTACCGACATCTCGAAACAACTTTACGTCGACCCAAACCGCAGGAAGGAACTTTTGGAGCAGCTGGAAAGAGGCGAGGAGGTCACGAATTTTGAGTCACAGGTATATCGCAAGAACGGAGATGTCATATGGATTTCGGAGAATGCCCATGCCGTAAGAGACGAAGACGGCGTGATACGTTACATCGTTGGAACGGTGGAAGATATAACCGCAAGAAAAAAAGCGGAAGAAAAGTACCGCATAACATTTGAAAACACAGGCACGGCAATGATGATTGCGGAGGAGGACGGAACTATATCGTTGGTAAACTCGAGGTTTGAAAAATTATCCGGCTATTCAAAAAACGAAGCGGAAGGGAAAATGAAGTGGACAGAGCTTGTCCACCCCGACGACCTCAAGCAGATGTTGAAATACCATAAACAGCGCATGATAAAACCGGATGAAGTTCCTAACACATACGAATTCAGGGCTATAAACAAAAATGGTGATGTGCTTTACATATTTGCCAGCGTGGATTTGTTTCCGGGGACAAAACGCTCCATCGTCTCTCTTATAGATATCACGGCACGCAAGGAAGCAGAGGATGCACTTAAAGAAAGCGAAAAACGATTTCGCAGCCTCGTTGAAAATGCAAACGATTCCATTTACATCATCACTGCAGACGGCTTTGAATACGTGAATCCTGCCTTTGAAAAGTTGACCGGCTATTCAGCCAAGGAGATATGCAGCAAGAACTTCAGTTTCTGGAATATCATCCACCCGGACGACATAAAACTCATCGAAGAAAGGGAGAAAGCCCGTAAGGCGGGCAAAAAACTGCCGAGCAGATACGAATTCAGAATACTAACAAAGAACGGAAAGACGAAGGCGGTTGAGGTGGTGACCGTCAGCATCGGCAAGAAAGGCGATGTCAGGGTGATAGGAATACTGCGCGATGTTACCGAAAGGATAAAGACGGAAGAGGAGGTTGAGAAGCTTTCCGAACTTTATTATCACATTGCCATGAGCATAAACCGTAGCGAGACCATCAAAGAATTCGGAGATAATATACTGGAAAACATAAAAAATGTTTTTGAAATAGATTTTGCAAATATTTTCATATGTGACGAGAAGGAAAAGCTTCTTGTTCCCATTGCACATGTGGGCTATCCCCATGATTTAATGAGAATATCCATAAAACCCATGGAGATAAATGAAGACCAGCCGTGGGAGGTTGTGAAGTCATGCATCCAAAGGAAAGCAAGATACGTGGAAAACCTGCAGGAATATGAACCCCTCTCATTTAATCGGGAGCTGTATGTAAAGTATGGTATAAAGGAACTCTACACTCTGCCCCTCATAACAAAAAGAAAATTGCACGGTGTAATGCAGGTGGCAACATCATCTGAAATCATATTGCCCAAAGAAATAAAGAAAATACTTTCAAGTGTGTCAGAAGAAATTGCTGCAGGCATAGCAAAGATAAAAGCGGAAGAGGAAATGAGACGTATCATAGAAGAGGAGAAAAAGTTTAAAATGGACACCGCCCATTACTTCTTCAATCCTATTACCATTGCCAAGGGTTATCTCGACTTAGTGGTAAATGAAGTTCCGGAGGAACAGAGAAAAAAAGTGGAGGCGGCGTATCATGCAATATCGAGAGTTGAAAAAGTCGTAAAAAACGCAACGCAAAGAGGTGAGATACGTGAATGAAAAAATAATATTAATAGTGGATGACGAGCCGATGATTCACGATTTGCTCGGTGTCCATCTGAAGAGAATAAAAACACCCGTTGAGATTCATAATGCATTATCCGGGGAGGAAGCCTTGGACATCTACAAAACTCTTTTGGAGGAAAATAAGAAGCCAGACCTTGTTGTTATGGACCTGAATCTTTCGGGCAAAGACAGTATGGCTGCCATAGAAGAGCATATGGCGGGCAGTGGAAAAATGAACGGGGTAAGGACAACAATGGAAATACTGAAACTTGACCCGGAGGCACGGATATGGGGTTACACTGCGTGGTTCGATACCAAATGGAGTGAAAATCTTAAAAAATACGCGGATAAAATCATCGGGAGAACAGTTCCGTTCCATGAGTTTTCAAGCATGGTAGACAGCTTCTTTCAGCAGGAGTAACCAAAGATTTTTAACCATATATTGCATTACTCCAAACATGAAAACAACATTTAGTATTATAAAAGCAGATGTAGGAGGTTTTCCCGGTCATTCCTCTGTTCATAAGGATTTAATCGATGTAGCGGAAAAAAATCTTTCAGAAGCAAAAGAAAGCGGTTTGCTAATAGATTTTCATGTGACCCACTGCGGCGACGACCTTGAACTTTTGATGACACATACTCGAGGAGAGAACAACGAGGAAGTGCATTCTCTTGCATGGGATACGTTCGTAAAAGCAACCGATGTGGCAAAAAAATTGGGGTTGTACGGTGCAGGTCAGGATTTGCTGAAAGATGCTTTTTCGGGCAACGTACGAGGGATGGGGCCGGGGGTGGCGGAGATGGAATTTACCGAAAGGAAGTCCGAGCCCCTTATCGCATTTATGATGGACAAGACGGAGCCGGGTGCGTTCAACCTTCCGATATACAAAATTTTTGCAGACCCGTTCAATACCGCAGGACTTGTTATAGACCCGTCAATCCATTCGGGATTCCGATTTGAGATATGGGACATACTCGAGCACAAAAAGGTGTTCATGAATTTGCCGGAGGAAATGTATGACGTTCTCGCCCTCATAGGTGCAAAGTCAAGATTTGTTATAAAGAGGGTTTACCCGAAGGAAGGGAAGCTGCCGACGGACGAACCTGTGGCTGTTATTTCCACGGAAAAACTTTACCAGATTGCCGGAGAATATGTCGGAAAGGACGACCCTGCGGCTGTTGTCCGGGCCCAGTCGGGGCTGCCGGCTCTCGGCGAGGTTCTGGAAGGGTTTGCATTTCCCCATCTTGTTTCGGGATGGATGCGCGGTTCTCACAACGGCCCGATAATGCCTGTATCGGTTAAGCAGGCAAGATGCACCAGATTTGACGGCCCGCCGAGGGTTATCTCTCTTGGCTTCCAGATAAAGGACGGGAGAATGACCGGGCCTGCGGATTTGTTCGATGACCCCGGATTCGAATATACCCGGCAGAAGGCGATGGAAGTAACGGATTACATGCGCCGCCACGGGCCATTTGAGCCCCACCGCCTGCCCCTTGCAGACATGGAGTACACGACCCTGCCGAAAGTCATGGAAAAGTTGAAGGGAAGATTCGAGGATGCAGAATAATCGGCCGGATTGCTGAAATACTGCCCCTCCTCTCCTGAAAGAAGGACTTATCTGAAGAGAGTAAGCAAGGATTAAGCATTCTTTCATGCCTCTTAAAGTATATCCCAGGCAGGGCTATTTGCATCTGAAGGTTTTACAGCGAATCGAGCAGACTTTTCAGTTTCCTGTAATTGGTTATCATCATATCCTTTGCATCATCATGAAACAGCAACGTTGCAGGGTGTCTTAACGGAACTATGGTTATGCCGCCGGCTGAAAAAGTTTTTCCGCAAACTTCGGGGAATTTTAACTCGTTCCCGATACCGTATTTTTCAAAGATATATCTGGCAGGATAATATCCCAGAGTTGCTATGATTTTCGGTTTTATCATATCTATTTCCCTGTCCAGATACGGGGTGCATGCCCCTATCTCATCGGCCTTGGGCTTTCTGTACTTCGGGAGCATGCATCGGATTATGTTTGTAAGGAATATGCTCTTCCTTTCAATGTCTGCTTCCCTCATCAACTCATCCAACTTTTTCCCGGAAGGGCCGACGAACATCCTGCCTTCTTCGTCCTCTGCATAACCCGGCGCCTGCGCCACCATGACCAGCTTTGAACGGATATTTCCCTCGCCGGGGATTGCATGCTTCCTGCTCTCCCACAACCTGCACTTTTTGCAGTTCCTTATCTCAAGATTCAATTCCTCGAAATACTTTTCACTTTTCATTCAAAAATTCCCTGAACTTTTTGACAGCCATCCCTCTGTGCGAATAACTATTTTTTTCCTCCCTGCCCATCTCCCCGAATGTTTTTGCTCCACCTTCGGGAATGAAAATCGGGTCGTACCCGAAGCCACCGTTACCTCTTGCAACTTCGGAAATGCTGCCGTAACATCTCCCCTCAAAAAATCTGATGTTGCCGTCGTAGAATGCGATAACCGATTTGAAATATGCCCCCCTGTTCTCAACGCCTTTCATCAATCTCAATATGCCATCGTTTCCTATGCTTTTGAAGACATATGCGGAATAAACCCCCGGAAAACCGTTCAGCGAGCTTATGAACAATCCGGAGTCTTCTAGCATTATATTCCCGTCCATTTTTTCAATCAAAAATTTCATTCCGAATTCTGCCACTTCCTCGGTGCTGTCCGTCTGTATCTCCGGGTATGTCATATTTTTTCTCACAATCTCATGCCCGGGAAGCATTTTTTTCACTTCCTCGAATTTTCCGTCATTAGTTGTTACAAAATAAATTTTCATCCTCTCACCACATATCTCCCTCTTCTGGATATATCGTCCAACTTCTTTCTTATTTCATCCGCCCTATCAAAATTTTTTTCGTATGACTCGAAAACCCAATCGAACAGCCTTTTATTTTTATGGGCCGCCTTGAATGCCCCCATTAAAAGATGGAGGTCAACACCCTGCTTTTCGCTCTCGCTGTTTTTTTCTCCCAGCCCGAAATCTATGAAGTATACCCTGCCCATGTAAAGAATCATGTTGGATGTGGTTATATCTCCGTGAACAATGCCGTTTTTGTGGAGAAATGCGATGCTTTCCCCGATTTTTCCGCACACCTCCCTTTGCTCCTTTTCGTCCATCTCGTCCAGACAATCTTTAAGGCGGTTCCCGTCGACGTACTGCATGGTTATTTTCATGTCCGCCAGATCGACATCATATATTATCGGCACTGCCGTTCCCGCCTTCCTCGCCTCCGCTACGAGCGCCGCCTCCTTCTTCGTCCGCTGCCTCCGCAGCTCGTCGTCGATTTCCTTTATCCTGTAATTCTTCCTCACCCTTTTTTTCACAATAACCTTTCTCCCCATCCACTCGGAGAGATAAATTTCTGCCTCAGCCCCTCTTTTTATCATCTCCATGTTACCTCGACCTCATCCGTGCGGAAATTCTGGCGCACGGCAGTCTCCTCGATGCTCATTTTTATCCCGCTTTTGTTCATGAGCAATGCCGTCCATGCAATCATGGCTCCGTTGTCCACGAGCAGGCGGCGGGGCGGGCAGTAAAAACTTGCTCCTCTTTCCTCTGCCATCTTCCTGACCATGCCCTGCAGCCTTTTGTTGGAAGCGACGCCTCCGCCCAGCAGGATTTCGTCCTTCTCCGTATGCGCCATCGCCCTCTCCGCTACTTCCGTCAGCATGGAGAAGCATGTTTCCTGCATGGAATAGCATATGTCCTCCCTGCCTTCGCTTTTCATCATAGCTTCGGCTGCCGTCAGTATCCCGGAAAATGATACGTCCATACCCTTGACGGAATAAGGCAGCGGGATATACTTTTTGCCTCTTTCAGCCATTTTCTCGATTTCCGGTCCTGCGGGAAAGGCGATGCCCATCTCTCTCCCGAACTTGTCAAGGCAGTTCCCTATGCCGATGTCAAGAGTCTCGCCGAAAATCCGGTATCTGCCATTCAGAAACGCTATCACCTGCGTATTCCCGCCGGAAACATATAGAAGCACGGGATCCTGCGCATCCGTCACAGCCCTCCCGATTTCGAGATGGGCAATGCAGTGGTTGACTCCCAGTAGGGGCTTTTTCAAATACAGGGCGAGGGAGCGGGCGGCGGTCGCCGCAGTCCGCAGGCATGGCCCCAATCCGGGTCCTATCGAGAAGCCTATAAGATCTATATCGTTAAACCCGATGCCTGCTTTCTCCATGCTTTCGTTCAGAATGTCCACAAATACGGAAGCATGATGATTTGCAGCATCTCGCGGGTGTATACCCCCGGAAGATGGTTTGTACATACTTGAAACATTTGATAAAACATCAAAGGGGTCGTCCCTAACCACACCTATGCCGATAGTATGTGCCGTGCCTTCTATGCCGAGGCAAATCATCTTAAAATAATTTCACATGCTTTTTATTAACTCTGCAATTTCCTCCCTCTTTTCCTGTTCGGATGGCAGGGTTATGGATGCCTTCCACTTTCGGGAGCCATCATCCAGGTAGTAACCTCTGGATATAGAAACAAATTCGTTTTCAACACCCTCGCTTATCGCCTTTTTCCTCGCAACCTCTATGAAGTTGTTGCGTCCAAACTTTATTTCTTCTGTCTTTATTGTCTCGTATTCTACCATATTATCCGAGAAGGAATATGCGTTCATAAGACTTAAACTTTTTTATGTAACGGCATGCATCAAAAGAATATGATACATTCTACTTCCAGATTGAATTTCCCATCAGACCTAAGCCTAGAAATAAATTCCTGTCGGAGTGAGCTAAGTATCATAGAATTTTAGAAACGCTTACGTAATAACATTAAACACCATAACCGGAACTTCGGCGCTGGCCATATTTCCCGCCATATCATAAGCTTTGACTTTTATTGTGTACGGCCCTATGGCGGTTTCATTCCAGTTCCATGTATACGGTGCCGAGTTATCTGTATAGCGTAAGGCGCTGTCGGTATAAAACTCCACTTTTTGAATGCCGGAAACGGAATCATGAACACTGGTGCTCACGTCTATCCCCCCTATGACAATTGCGAAATTATCAAATCCTTCGAGAGGAAGTATCTCCCTCCCCATTACATACAAATAAGATTTCTTCGGTGAGGACACCTCAAGACTCGGCGCTGTTTTATCTATTCTTATTTTCGTGCTTTTCAGCGGTTCAACATTTCCAGCATTATCCTGCGAAAAGCATTCCAGCGTGTTGATGCCCTCCGATGTTATGTTAAACGGCCCTGTATATGTTGAAAATGCCCCTCCGTTTACTCTGTAGTGGGTGGATATCACACCGGACATATTGTCATACCCATCAAGTGTTATGATGGCATCTGTTCTGTACCAGTAACTCTCGTTTTCCTCTTGGTCAAACAGGGTGTACGGCGCCGTTTTATCAATCTTCACGGAGATAACTTTTACGTCTTCCTCGTTTCCATACTTATCCACAGAATAATACCTCACAAAGTGAGTTCCATCACCTGTTAATGAAACTGTATCGTTCTCATAATACTCCCAGCCACCGTTATCTATCTTGTATTTCGTGTAGTTCACGCCCGACAGCGTGTCTGAAGCGGTGAGGTTGAACCAGACATTACTCACGTACCAGCCATTATCGCCGTTTGGGAAGGATGGAGTCAGATTGCACGTTGTCAGAGGTTTCTCCGTATCGATTATAACCCCTTTCGTAAAAGTTCCTGTTCTTCCGTTGTTGTCCTTAACAGCCAGTGTCACTTCGTATACACCGCTTCCGTTATACGAATGATTGGTCTCCTTTCCGTAGCTTATATTTCCGTCACCGAAATTCCATGAATAGTTTTCAATCACACCATCATAATCAACAGAGAATGAGCCGTTGAACACTGCTTCCAGCCCGTTGGTCTCGTACCCAAAAACCGCAGCAGGCAACCCGTAAGGGTACATGAGCGGATAATTATCGTGGCTTGTGCCTCCCCCTATATCATGTGGCAAGTCGCCTATGCCATCTTTGTTATCATCAGCCCCCCCGTAATCACTCCAGTAATTTCCCATGGCGCCGTCATCCCAGATATTGCTTCCTTTATCCCATGCATTGTAGGTGTTATTGACAAAATTATTATGATAAATGCGGACATCACATGTCCCGTGGCAGGCGTAAATGCCGTAGAAGTTGTACGCAATGGTGCACTCCTGTATGTCCACATGACACGAATTCACGAGTACGCCTGCATCACTGCTGCTGTTTATAATATAAAATCCTGATAGAAAGGTATTATTTGCATTTATCTGCACGGCATCCCCCGCCCCCCCGCCGTCGATGGTGGCGTTATTGCCGACAATTATCACTTCCTTATTTACCAAAAGGTTCTCCCTGTACAAGCCGGGATACACCTGTATCGTGTCTCCGTCAGCAGAAGCATTGATAGCACCCTGAATCGTGGTGTAATTCCCCGGGCCGGAACCTCCGACGTAAAGTGTTGAAGGACTTGATGCTGTTCCAGTCTGAACCATTGCCAAGAAAGATACGGATACAATCATTGCCAGCAAAATAGCGATATATTTCATCTTCCTTTAAATGCAGAGTTTATATATATCTTTTTTGAACACATAACTT
>CAZQQE010000014.1:14182-16580 GCA_964595325.1 uncultured Thermoplasmatales archaeon
TGTTTTGAATATAACCAATAAGTTAAAAGAAAAACCCCTCATCCGTATGTCTTATACCGCTTCGCCACTTGCGGCTTGCCACATATCACAGCACTTCTTCCATTTCCAGACGGTTCTCTCCCCTCGGATAAATAATCGGAAGGTTCATCTCTCTTGCCCTTTGCTGCAATTCCTTGTCATTGGTAACGATGGCACCATCCATCTTAAGTGCAGTCTCAAGAACGCCGTCATCGCCTTTACTTTCGGTCTCCATCAGCCGGAAGCCCCGCTTTTTTATGATGCTCAGCCCGAGTTTTGCTGCCCTCCCCGTACCGCCGTCCTCGTCCGCCAGCTTTTCCATCTCCTCGACGACGGAACTCGGCACGATAATACGGCATATGCCCAGCAGTCTCGTTATCTCCTTCTCTATGTTTATGCCCGACTGATAAGGTATCATAAGTGCATTCGTATCAAGAACAACCGCTCTCATTTTATTTCACCATATCCTATAAGTCTCCATCTCCCTCCTATTCTTTTCGATATTGCAACCTTCTGCCCCTCTTCTGCACATACCGGCAGCTTCAGAGGCACATGGACAACCGAATCCTTTACCGAGGAGACAGCACCGACAGTCGTGGCGGTCCCCACCGTCAGCATAAGCAAGTCGTTTGTCTTGATGTTTTCCGCATCCTCGGCAAGTTCCGATGCTCTGTTTATAGGATGTACGTCCAGCTCCAGTTCATTCCAGACGGGCGGCAGCAGCCCCTCACGGCCCACGATGCGCCCTGCCAGAGCATCAGCCTTTGTTATGGAAGGGTCTATCTCCGTCCCGATGCCGAGCAGCCCCCCCGGCCCGGCCTTCTCGACACTCTGACCTCCCGTTACAATAGACGAAATCGTAGTGAATATCGGCTCGTATCTCTCCTTTCCAGACTCCTCGACCCGTCTTCCGGGCCGTATCTCTATCTCGTCGCCGACATACAGCAAGCCCTGTTTCAGCGACCCGCCTATGACGCCGCCGCGTATCTTATCCGGCAGTGTCCCCGGCTTGTTGACGTCAAAACTTCTGGCGGTATACATGATGGGATTTTTGCTTGTGTCCCTTTTGGGGGTCGGTATGTATTCCTCGATTGCCTGTATGAGCGTGTCAAGATTCGTCTCGTGATGTGCCGATACGGGGATTATAGGTGCGTCTTCTGCGCATGTCCCCTCGACAAAATCAACAATCTGGTTGTAGTTCTCCATCGCCTCCTCCTTGCTGACCAGGTCTATTTTATTCTGCACGATAACTATATTCTTTATGCCCGTTGTATCGAGAGCCATGAGGTGCTCCTCGGTCTGTGGCTGCGGGCATTTCTCATTTGCCGCAATGAGCAGGAGAGCGCCGTCCATTATCGCCGCTCCTGAAATAACAACGGCCATCAGCGTTTCATGCCCCGGTGCATCCACAAAAGATATTCTCCTCAGTACTTCGCCCTTTTCACCACAGTGGGGGCATACAGGCTTTGTTGAATAGCACAGCGGCTCGGGGCACTTGGGGCATTTGTAGAACGTGGTGTCGGCATACCCGAGTTTTATCGATATACCCCGCTTTAACTCTTCGGAATGCTCATCCGTCCATTTCCCGGATAACGCTTGCGTCAGGGTGGTTTTGCCGTGATCCACATGGCCGACCAGCCCTATATTCACTTCAGGCTGCTGATTCATTTTTCTCTTCTTTACCCTCTGTTGCCTTTAGCAATTCCTTTATCGGTTTCACTCCCTTCTTTATGACCTTCATATTCACCTGCAGGATGTCCAGCCCGATGGTATTGCCGCGAACCGTCTTCCGCCGCCTGACCCCCTTATCCTTCGGCCTGAAGCCAATGCTTTTTGTAATCAGGATTCTTCTCCGGGATATCCCGGGTATTTCCTTCCTCATTATGAAACCGTCCTTGTCACTTCCACCGGTTATTTTCAACTTGTAGCCCGGGAGAGATACGAATATACCGTCAACTTCGTCCCCTATCTTTTTGCCCACCAGCGAATTTGCATGGTGCCCTTTAACCTCTACCTGGTGGCTTTCGCTTCCATCACTTACAACCACTTTGAATTCTGGCATATTATCACTCTGCAATACATTCTCCTTTTAATATTTTTGGTGATTTTAGAAATGCTTGTCCGTGTTACTTCATTTTCAGACACCATCTTTGTTTACACACTACAAAGTAAAATACACAGCAATAAGGTGTTGCCCTTAAATCAGGGGACTGATTGGTGGGGGCAAAAGGATGGAAAGAGAATAAAGGGCATTGCTATCCATGGTCATTATTCTCCCATAACAATTTATGACAATTCCTATAAAGCCCCGCCATATTATTGTTTTTGAGGACATGAAAAAAATTGCGGTTCTGGCAATATCATTCCTTCTATTCATTCC